>VBFX01000047.1 GCA_005889395.1 Chloroflexota bacterium | reverse complement strand
GACAGCAAGAAGCTCGCCAAAAGCTATAACCTGTTCGGCTATGTCCAGACCGGGATGGACGTCGTCCTCAAGATCGCCGTGGGTGACACGATGACCTCGGTGACGGTGCAGGAAGAGACCGGCTAGATCTCAGAGGCCTCTCAGGAGAGCGTCACAAAGCGGGCGTATAATGGGGCCCCAAAGGGAGCCTGAATGCCATTTTTCAATCACTGGTACATCCTCGTCCTGATTCTGATCATCGTGCTGATCGTCTACGGACCGGGGAAGCTTCCTGAGGTCGGCGGAGCGATCGGGAAGGCCATGCGCGAATTCCGCAAGACCTCGAGCGACATCCAGGAAGAGTTCAAGAAGAGCGCGACTTCCGACTCCAGCACCGAGCCAAAGACCACCACGGATCGGCCGACCGACGTCAAGGCGGCTCCGGACGTAACGTCACCGACCGACAGCAAGGCCTGACTTCGGTCCGGCGCCGGTAGGGGCAGCCATGGCCAAGCCGAGCATCGTTCCGGTGAACGAGGAGCGGCGGATGACGGTCATCGAGCACCTCGAGGAACTGCGCCGCGTGCTGATCATCTCGCTCATCGCCTGGGCGCTCGCCACCGTGATCGGGTTTGCCATCTCCCAGTGGACACTCGGAATCCTTCTGGGCCCGGTCCACAAGGTGATCGGCGGCCAGAAGCTGATCTATCCCGGGCCCGTCGACGCCTTTCTGCTCTTCTTCAAGATTGGAATCTTCACCGGATTCGTCCTGAGCAGTCCCATCATCCTCTGGCAGGTCTGGACCTTCGTCGCCCCCGGCCTGCATCGCAATGAGCGCCGCTTCGCGGTGGGTTTCGTCGCCTCGGCCGTCGCGCTCTTCGCGATGGGCATCGGCTTTGCGTTCTTCGCCCTGCCGATCGCCTTGAGGTTCTTGACCGGGATCGGCAATTCTGAGCTTCAGTACCTGCCCTTTGCCGACAAGTACATCAACTTCGTCCTGATCCTCATCGCCATCTTCGGCATCACCTTCGAGCTGCCGCTCGCGATGACGATGCTTGGCCTTGCGGGGATTGTGAGTACGGCATTCCTCAAACGCAACCGGCTGAAGTTCTGGATCGGCATCTTCGTCGGGGCCAACATGGTGACCCCGGGGGTCGATCCCTTCACGCCCTTGCTGCTGACGGCTCCCCTCATCGTTCTTTTCGAGCTCAGCATCCTCGTGATCCGCGCTCTGCGAAGATAGAGCCCATTGGCCCAGACCCGACCTGATGGCCGAAGGGTGGATCAGCTCCGGCCGGTAAAGATCGAGACCGGCGTGAACCTCTACGCTGAAGGCTCGGCGCTCATCAACATGGGCGACACCAGGGTGCTCTGTACCGCGAGCTGGGACGACAAGCCGCCACCACACAAGAAGGGGACCGGGGAAGGCTGGGTCACCGCCGAATACTCGATGCTCCCCCGGGCGACCCAAACGCGCACCGCGCGCGAATCGCGGACGGGACGGGTCGACGGGCGCACCCAGGAGATCCAACGCCTGATCGGCCGCGCGTTGCGAGCCGCGATCGATATGCCGCTGATGGGAGAGCGCACCATCATGGTGGATTGCGATGTGCTGCAAGCCGATGGCGGCACGCGCACCGCGTCGATCACGGGCGGGTTCGTCGCCCTCCACCTGGCGCTGCAGAAGGCCATCGAACGCAACCTGCTGCGCGTGATTCCGATCCGCCATTTCGTTTCCGCGGTCAGTGTCGGCATCGTGCAGGGCCAGCCCCGCCTGGATCTCAATTACCTCGAGGATTTCGCCGCCCAGACCGACATGAACTGTGTGCTCGCCGAGGACGGCCGCTTCATCGAGATCCAGGGCACGGCCGAGCAGGAACCGTTCAAACCGGAAGAGATGGAGCAAATGCTCAAGCTCGCCGTCAAGGGCGCCGCCGAGCTGGTCGAGGCCCAGAAGAAGGCGCTGAAGCTGCGCTGAACCGGCTGCTGCTCGCCACGACGAACCCGGGCAAGCTCAAGGAGCTGCGCGCGATCCTGGGCGAGATACCGATGGAGCTGGTCAGCCCGGCTGATGCGGGAATCGTTTTCGACGTCGTTGAGGACGGCGCCAGCTATCTGGAGAACGCGCGCAAGAAGGCCGAGGCCGGCCGGCGGCTGAGCGGGTTGGCGACGCTGGCGGACGACTCGGGACTCGAAGTCCCGCTGCTCGGCGGCCGACCCGGCATCGATTCGGCATATTTCGCCGGCGCCGAGCACAAGGGGGACGGTCGGGCGCTCGTCGCCGCGTTGCTCAAGGCCCTCGGCGCTGCGGTGACCAGCTCGCCGCCGGCGTTCTTCCGCTCCGCGGCGGTGCTGGCCTTGCCGGACGGGCGAGTCTTTACCGGGGAAGGAGTCCTGGCCGGCTCGATCGCGTCCGAGCCGCGTGGCACGCACGGCTTTGGCTTCGACCCCATCTTCCAGCTGCCCGACGGCCGCCGGCTCGCGGAACTGTCGACCGAGGAAAAGAACCTCTTGAGTCATCGGGCACGGGCGCTGAACGCGCTGGAAGTCCACGGAGCGTTCGACGCCGCCCTCTCCGCCTCAGAAGGGCACTGAGGTGCTGAGGGCTTCATTCCTTTACCTGTCGCATCGCCGCGGCCTGCAGCGGTTCGTCACGCGCCAGCGGCTCACCGCATCGCTCGCCTACCGCTTCGTGGCGGGGGACCACCTGGACGACGCGGTCCGGGTGGTGAGCGACGTCAACCGTCGCGGCTGGTCCGCAAGCCTCGACCACCTGGGCGAGAACGTCAGCGAAGAGAAGGCCGCACGCGCAGCCACCGACGATTACCTGGCAGCGTTCGAGCGGATCGCGGCGGAGCGGCTGAATGCGAACGTCTCGGTCAAATTGACGCAGCTTGGACTCGACATCTCGCCAGACCTCTGCCGCGAGCTCTTGACACGCATCCTCCAGCGGGCTCAGCAGCTCGACAACTTCGTGCGGGTCGACATGGAGGGCTCGGCCTATACGCAGCGCACCATCGACCTGGTCCTGGCGCTGCACGAACGCTTTCCCAACTGCGGCGTCGTATTGCAGAGCTACCTGTATCGCACCGCCGACGACGTTACCCGGGTCAATGCGGCCGGAATCCGGGTGCGGCTGGTCAAAGGCGCCTACGACGAACCGCCGGAGAACGCCTACCCGAAGAAGGCCGACGTCGATGCGAAATATGAGGCCGAGATGCAGCAGTTGCTCTTGCACGGCGTCTACCCGGCGATCGCAACCCACGATGATCGACTGATCGAAGCCACCAGGCGGTTCGCGCGCGAGCGCGAGATTCACGCGGACCGCTTCGAGTTCCAGATGCTCTACGGCATCCGCCGCGATCTGCAGGACCGCTTGCTCCGCGAGGGCTACCGCGTCCGGATCTATGTGCCGTACGGGACCGAGTGGTATCCGTACCTGATGCGGCGGCTGGCGGAGCGTCCCGCCAACCTGTTATTTATCGTCCGCAGCCTGATCCGGGAGCGCCGCGCCGCCTGACGCGGGTGGCTCGGGCTCGCCGGCCCGTGTCGTCAGTTCCATCTTCGCCTGTGGCGGCGGCGGAACGCGGTGGCCGAAGATGCCGCCGAACCACATCAAGAACCCAAAGGCCGCCCCGCGGAACTCGCTCGTCCGCCAGGCATCCGTGTAGCGGTAGCGCTCGAACCGACGAAAGGCCAGCACCGCCAGCACGGTGATGACGGCGATGATCACGAGGACCGGGAGCATCTGGTCAATCCTTCCTGGAATGTGGTCGGGGCGCCGGGATTCGAACCCGGGATCTCATGCTCCCAAAGCATGCGCGTTAGCCAGGCTACGCTACGCCCCGCGTGCTGGATTTTACGTTGATCGGCTAGCCGGCGGAGGTTGGCGGGACGGCCAGCTGTTGCGACCAGTGATAACCGCCGTCGCTCGTCGCATCGATCACGTAGTCCCCGCCGGCGTTCCTGGTTAGGACCCAACCCGCGGTGACGCTGACGAACGCGGCGGCGAATGTCTCCGGCGCGTTGTCGATCCGGCCGGTGCGGCGAAGGATCGCGCCGCCATTGCTGGCGACGACGCACTGCGCGACATTGGTCGCCGGACCGTCACCGATGAAGACAGCGTCCTGGGGGTCCACGACGCTGAAGCTCGGTGGGTAGGTATCCGGGCCGGCCGGCACGCCGGGGAGGATCTGACCCTCTGACATCGATTCCTTCATCACGGCCTTCCAGGTCGATCCGTCCACGGTCGCGTAGGCGATGTACGGGCTGTGGCTCATGGCGCTCGGTCCTCCCGTAAAGAGCACCCAGAGCGCCTGCGGCGCCGCGCACTGGATGAGGGTGGCCTGGGGCAGGCCCGGCTGCTGGTCCGGTCGTTGCAGCACCTTGCTCCAGTTGTGCCCCAGGTCGGTGTTCCGATAGATGAAGACGCCCTCCGCGGTACCGATCCAGCCCTGGGCCGGGTCGCTGAAGCACACGGTTTGCGGGTTCGCGGGACCATCGAGCGTTGACCAGGTCGACCCGCCGTCGTAGGTGAAGGCCAGCGTGGCACCTTCGTGGGGAATCAGCCATCCGTGGCTCTGCTGCGGGTCACTTCCGCCGGCGATCCCCCAGCCTTGCGTGGGGGTGGCAAAGTGGATCGACCGAAGCGGCATCCGTGGCTCGCCCAGTTGCCGCCAGGTATGGCCGCCATCGGAGGTGCCAATCAAGGTTCGAGTCGCGACCGCCCACCCGGTGGTGGCGCTGATGAAGTCGACAGCGACGAACTCCTCGGTCGAGTCGTACTGCTTCGTCCAGTGCGTGCCGTCGGCGGTGGCAAAGATCGCGTGGGCCCCGACGGCCCAGCCGAGGCGCGGCCCAACCATCTGAATGGCGGACAGCGCCGGCACGAATCCGGGATCGACGCCCGACGGGGTCGGTGTCGGCGATGGCGACTCGCTCGCGGAGGGCGTTGGTGATGGGGATGCGGCAGGAGAGGGAGAGGCGGTCGGCGTGTCGGACGCTGCCGGCCTCACCGCCGCAGTCGGGGTGCACCCTGCAACCAGGATGGCCACCGCGGCCACTGGCAAGCCACGACTAAGTCGCCGAAGCGGAGTCCCCACAGCCTGCCTATACGACGAGGCCCGTGCCTCAGGGCATGCACCTTCGCCGGCGACTCAAAAGTCTGCTACCATACGCTCGAGGCATATGGCATACGCTCACAGCGAAGACGCGAGTTCGATCCGACTCGCGCTCGGCAACTTGCTCCGCCGGCGGCGAGAGGAAGCCGAGCGGTCGCTGAGTGAGCTGGCAGAGGCGGCGGAGCTGTCGCCGGCCTATCTCTCGGAGCTCGAG
>VBFX01000046.1 GCA_005889395.1 Chloroflexota bacterium | reverse complement strand
CGGGATGGCCGGTGAAGCTGGGTGGCGCGATCTCGACCCAGCCGGTACTGGCCAACAACCTTATCTATGTCGGGGCGTGGGACGGCTATGAGTACGCGCTCACGCCCTCGGGCGCGATCCAGTGGAAGCGGTTCCTCGGCATCACGACCAAGGGAAAAGCCTGCCAGTATCCGATCGGTCTCGCCGGCACCGCGGTCGTCGCCCGGGCCACGGTGAACGCGAGCGAGCGCTCGGTCCTCTATGTCGGTGGCGGCGGTAACGTGGATGCCGCGGGAACGATGGTTGCCGGTGGCACCGCGCAGCTGTTTGCGCTGGATGCCCTCACCGGAGGTGTGCTCTGGCACACATCGCTCGGGGCGTCACCCGACCACTTCATCTGGAGCTCGCCGGCGTTCTACCGGGGCAGCGTCTATGTCGGAGTCTCCGCCTTTGCCGACTGCCCGCTGATCCAGGGTCAGCTGGTGCAGGTCGACGCCGCCAGCGGCCACCTTCAGCACACCTTCGACGTCGTGCCGAGCGGCTGCTCCGGCGGGAGCGTCTGGGGCTCCCCCACCATCGATGAAACCGGCGGCAGCGTCTACATCGCAACCGGCAACGGCGCGCCCTGCTCGGTTTTTGGCTCGCAGCTCGGGTCGATCGTGCGGCCGAAGCGTGCCGCGGCGACCGGTGCGCTCGCCCTGCTCGGCCTGATGCTGGCCGGGTTTGCCTGGCCACGTCCGTCGATTCGCGCTCTCTTCTGGACCGGCGTGGGGGTCGCGCTCACCGGCCTCGCCGCAACCAGCCTCCTGCTGGTCGGTCCGCAGGTGCACCGCGGCGAGCCCTACGCGCAGGCCATCGTCAAGCTGAGCGCCTCGGACCTGCAGCCGCAGGGCCAGTGGCAGGTGCCCGCGGCGGAAGCGACCGCGGACAGCGACTTCGGCTCCACACCGACGCTCTTTTGGGGGACGGTGAAGCCCGGCGGCGCATCCCGCGCCCTCGTCGGCGTGGCCAACAAGAACGGCCTCTACTACGTCTTCGATCGCTCGAACCTCGCAGGCGGACCGGTCGCACGGCTGCGCATCGCCCAGGGCGGCAACCCACCGACCAGCGGCAACGGCAGCATCTCGCCCAGCGCCTTCGATGGCGCGCGACTCTACGTCGGCGGCGGTCATCTCGCGATCGATGGCGCGCTGGCGCCGGGGACGCTGTCGGCATACGACCCGAACGACATGGGCGCGCCGCTCTGGCGCATCGGGATCGGCAGCGGGCCCGTTCTCGCCGCCGTCACCGCCGTACCCGGCCTGATCGTCGTGGGCGCCGGCTCGTCGATCACCGTCCTCGACTCCGCCGGTGGGCGCACCGTTTTCCAGACTCACGCGGCCGGCGGGAGCGCTGGCCGCCCAGCGATCTTCTACGGCGCCGCCACCATCGCCGGTGGCGTGCTCTACGAAGGCGACACCAGCGGCAACCTGTACGCGCTTACAGCACTAACCACGCGATGACAAGGAGAGCAAAGCCATGACGCCGGTGACGTTTTTGAGGGCCCTTTGGCGCCGCGCGTGGATTGTCGTCCTGTGCGCTTTGATCGCGGCGGTCGCGATGGGGGCGATCACGCTGCGCAGCCAGCCCAGCTACACGTCGACCGCCACGGTGATCGCGAAGAATCCGCAGAATGCCACCGACCGCCCGCTGAGCTTCCCCGAGGTGGCGACCTCCAACACGGTGGCGATCCGGGCGATCAAGGCGGCCCACGTCGAGGAGTCGGTGGCCAGGCTCGAGGCGTCCTTGAGCGTGGTCTCCGGCAAGAGCGACATCTACCAGGTCGCGATTCGTGACCAGGACCCCGCCCGGGCAACGGCACTGGCCAACGCGGTCGCCACGGAGGCGACCGCCTACTACCAGGAACTGGCGGGGGGCGACACCGTCTCCATCCAGGCCACGATCGACCAGGACCGGGCTGACCTCAACAAGCGATATTTGGACGCCTCGCAGGCGCTGCTCACGTTCGACCAGGAGCATCCGCAGGGAGCCGGCGCGAAAGGCGTCGATCCGGCCCTGGGAGCGCGGCGGCTGGCCCTTGCGCTGGCCCAACAGGCAACCGCCAACGCGGTCCTGAATTTCGAGGCCGGGATCACCCAGGGCAAGCTGGGGCAGATCACCACCATCCGCAACTTCGAGGCCCACGTTCTCGACCGGGCGGCGCCCATCCCGAGTGGCGGGACAAAGGTGGTGCTCCTCGCCTACGCGGTCGGGCTCGGGCTGCTGCTCGGCATCGCGCTGGTCTTTTGCCTCGAGTACTTCCGGCGATCGATCACCCGGCCGGAAGATGCAGAGGCGTACCTGGGCGCGCCGGTGGTGGGCGTCATCCCACGGGGCAACGCCGCCGCCATGCGCCGCTCGGCGGGAGCGCCCTGATGCCGCGGGACAGCTCGATGGTTCTCACGGGCACGACGCTGCAGACGCCATACGCCGAGGCGTATCGCAGCCTGCGGGCGAACATCAACTTCGCGACGATCGGGGTGGGCGTCCGAGCCATCCTGGTCACGAGTGGGGCGTCCGGCGAAGGCAAGAGCACCACGGTCGCCAACCTGGCCATCGTGCTCGCGCACGCCGGCCGTCGCGTCATCGTGGTCGATGCGGACTTCCGCCGGCCGCGGCTGCATCAGTTGTTCACCACCAACGGGCACGGCCCTCACGCCCAGGGTGTCGATGGCTTCTGGCAACGCTCGGAGGAGGGCCGCCCGACCGCCGGCCTTTCCGCCTTGATCGCGGGGACCGCGACCTTCGCGGAGGTGGCGGCGCCGGTCGAGGGCTGCGACAACATGTGGCTGATCCCCGCCGGTGTCATTCCCTCCAATCCGTCCGAGCTGCTCGGCTCGCCGCAGACGCGCGCCCTGATCCTCGACCTGCGCGACCGCACCGACGTGGTCCTGCTGGACAGCCCGCCCTGCTCGCTCTACGCCGATGCGCTGGAGCTGACGAAGGCCACCGACGGCGTTCTCTACGTGCTGAAATCCGGGCCCCAGGGTCTCGTCGACCACCTGCGCATCGTGAGGCAGTTGCAGCAGGGGAGCGCGCGCCTCCTCGGGATCGTGATGAACCAGGCGGAGGCCAGCGCCGGCCACTACGGCGGCTACCGCGGAGGCGCGCCCCTTGGGTGATCAGGCCTTGACCGCGAGGGCAGCCGTCTGGGCGCCGCCGGCGTCCGCGACGCTCGGACGGCTGGGGCGGGACATCCCCCTCCAGGCGATCGTGGTGCCGCTACTCGTCCTCTCGATGCTTCCCCTTCCCCTGGTCACGATCCGGTCGGCGGGCTTTGGCTTCGGGACGCTGGCGGCGCCGCTCTTTCTGGCGATCGGCCTGGCGCTGGCGCGGCGGCGGCTGGCCACCGTCGAGATTCCCTACCTCTGGCTCTTTGTGGCCTTGATGACGGTGGCGGCCATCTCCGTCGTCAACAGCTGGCTGTTCTGGGATCCCAATGTCGGCACGTCGATGGAACGCGGGTCCGGTCACCGCTGGATCGGCTACCAGGTGACAGCGTTGTATTTCCTCGCCACCCCCTTCCTGGCCTTCGCCGCCGGCGCGGTGTATGCGCAGCTCGAACGGATCAGCAGTCTGTACCTCGGTGTCCTGATCAGCGTCACCGCCACGACCGTCATCGGACTCTGGACCTGGTGGCACAACCCGGTCAACCCCATCGATGTCTACCTCAAAGGCGCCCGCCCGAACATCAACCCGGATGCGACGCTGTTCCTGATCGCGCTGTCGTCCAGCGTCCTGGTCTGGCAGCACCGGCGCTGGCGGCTGTGGCTGCCAGCCCTGCTCCTCCTGCTGATGGGCCTGACCGCCGCCTATCTCTCCTATGCGCTCAACGCCTGGCTCGGTGCCCTGGGCGTCATCACGGTGCTGATCTGGTCGCGCTGGAGGGGGAAAGGCCTGCTCGCGTGGGCGATCGGCCTGGGCGTGGCGGCGCTGGCGGTGCAGGAAACCATCGGGACCATCGTGTCCCAGCGGCTCGCCGGCAACGACATCGACCGTATCGGGCTCTGGCACAGTGCCCTGATCGTCTGGTCCAAGAGCCCGATCATCGGCGTCGGACCCGGCAACCTGGTCGGCTACATGGAGCGCTTCAGTGTCTTCTCGATGACCCTCGTGCTCCAGGGTTACCAGCAGGCGCACAACATCTTCCTCGAGCTCCTGGCGGAGCTCGGCGTGGTCGGGCTGGCGCTCTTCCTGCTCTTCCTGGGCATGGTGATCTGGCGGCTGGCGCGTCGCGTCCCCAACCGGAGCACGGCGGCGAAGCACATCCAGGCCACCGGACTTGCGATGCTCGTCGGCAGCGCCTTGATGGCGGTGGTCGGCAGCGGCATCGTGCCCACCATCGCCTCGGCCGGCTGGGAGGGCATCCCGCCGGTGGTCGTCTGCTGGTTCTTCGCCGGTGCCGCGCTGGCGATGACGCTGCCGCGGAGGGCCACTCCTTGAGCCGCCCGCGGGTCTGCGTCCTGATCCTCAACCGCGATCGCCGCGAGGACACGCTCGCGTGCCTGGCCTCGCTGCTGGCACGACCGTACCCCAACCTCGACGTGGTCGTGCTCGACAATGCCTCCAGCGACGGAACCGCCGCCGCGGTGCGCGCCGCCTACCCGCAGATCCAGGTCATCGAGACCGGCGGGAACCTCGGCTACGCGGCCGGCAACAATGTCGGGCTGGAGTGGGCCCGGCGGCAGGGAGCCGAGTACGCGCTGCTGCTCAACGAAGACACGATCGTCGACCCGGACTTCATCACCCACCTGGTGGATGCCGCGCAGGCCCGGCCGGAGTTGGCGTTTTTAGGACCCCTCGTCTACCACTACAGCGAACCGGAGGTGATCCAGTCGGCCGGCGGCATGATCGCGCCGGACTGGCGGACCTTCCATCGTGGCCAGAACGAGCGAGACCACGGCCAGTTTGCCCGACCGTCTGAGGCGGACTGGGTCAGTGGC
>VBFX01000045.1 GCA_005889395.1 Chloroflexota bacterium | reverse complement strand
AAGGCTCGCGAGGCGACCGAGGCCGGTGCCGACTACGTCGGCGCCGATGACCTGGTCAAGCGGATCCAGGAGGGCTGGCTCGACTTCGACGTCGCGCTCGCGACGCCCGACATGATGGGTCAGGTCGGCCGCCTGGGCAAGATCCTGGGGCCGCGTGGCCTGATGCCGAACCCGCGCGCGGGCAGCGTCACCTTCGATATCGGTCGCGCGGTCAAGGACATCCAGGGTGGCCGCATCGAGTACCGGGTCGACAAGACCGGCATCATCCACACCAACATCGGCAAGGCCTCCTACAGCGAGGCGCAGCTGAAGGATAATTTCGTTGCGCTGATGGACGCGGTCGTGCGCGCCAAGCCGAGCTCCGCCAAGGGCCAGTACCTGCGCTCCGTCTACCTCTCGCCGACGATGGGGCCGAGCGTGCCCGTTGACCCGGTCGCCGCCGGCCGGATGAGCTAACCACAATCCAGGCGGCCGATGGCTAACACGAAAACAGGTGATCCCGCCGTCGATACCTTCCTCAAGGGCTACTCCCCCCAGGTGCGCGAGATTGCCGTCAAAGCGCGCGAGGTGATCCTCTCGGTGCTGCCGGATGCAAATGAGAAGGTCTATCCCGGTTGGAAAGTCATCCAGTACGCCACGGGCGCCGATATGAAGTCCGTGTTCGCCGCGATCTCGCCGCAGCGCGAGCGGGTCAACCTCGGCCTGGCCAACGGCGTCGACCTCAAGGACCCGGATGGGTTGCTCGAAGGCGCCGGCAAAGCGATCCGTCATCTGAAGCTCACGTCGGTGGACGCCGCGGGCGCCCCCGCAGTTCGCGAGCTGGTTCGCGGCGCGCTGCAAGCATTGCGCAACGGCGCCTGATATACTCACGCTCCACAACTGAATAGCCGAAGACCGCTGGTGCCGGCCCGACCGGCTCAATGTCCAGCGCAGGCGAGCAGGATGCGATAACGGCCTCCCTCGCCTGTTGAGCGAAGGAGGTTTTTTATTGGCGACGGGACTGAAGAAAGACGAGAAGATCGATAAGAAGGCGGAGAAGGCCGCGAGTGTCGCGGACATCACCGCCCGGCTCAAGGCATCATCGACCGCGGTGCTCGCGGATTATCGCGGGATGACGGTGGGCCAGATGCGTGACCTGCGCAGCAAGTTGCGCGGCGACGGCATCGAGATGATCGTGGTCAAGAACACGCTGGCGCGGCGCGCCGCGAAGGCGGCCGGCTACGAACCGCTCAACGCGGAGCTGGTCGGGCCGATCGCGATGCTGTTCGCCACCGACGATGTCTCGGCGCCGGCCCGGATTCTCAACGAGTACATCCGCGCGAACCGCAAGATGGTGATCAAGGCCGGCCTGCTCGAGGGCCAGGTCATCAAGGCCGAGGCCGTCACGGAGCTTGCCGACCTGCCCTCGCGCGAGATTCTGCTGAGCCGCCTGCTGGGCGCAATGCAGGCCCCGCTGGGCAACCTCGCGAGTATTCTTCAAGCCCCGATGTCCAAGCTCGCCCGCACGCTCGATGCCGTTCGCACACAAAAGGAATCGCAGTCCCCGGCCGCCGCGCCGGCCGCAAGTTAGGAGGAACCAATGGCAAAAGTCAGTGTCGACGATTTCGTCTCTTCGTTGAAGGAATGGACCGTGGTGGACGTGATGAACGCCATCAAGGCCATCGAAACCGAGTTCGGCGTGACGGCGGCGGCCCCGGTCGCGGTGGCGGCGGCGCCGGCGGCCGGTGGCGGAGCGGGTGCCGCGGCACCGGAAGCCGAGCAGACCGAGTTCCAGGTGGTCTTGACCTCGCCGGGTGATGCCAAGATCGGCGTGATCAAGGTCGTCCGCGAGATCACCGGCCTGGGCCTCAAGGAAGCCAAGGACCTGGTCGACCAGGCGCCCAAGCCGGTCAAGCAGGGCATCAACCGGGAAGAGGCCGAGGGCGTCCTGAAGAAGCTGAAGGACGCGGGCGCTGGCGCGGAAATCAAGTAGGCGGACGGTAACGCCGGCGCGGCCCAGTACCGCGCCGGCCAACGTCGCGGACCGAGAGGGAGACACGGCGCAGGGCTCGATCCGGCATGTTGTCGCGACCGACGGCCCATCGCTCGATCCGACGCCGGACGGCCTGCTGGCCTGCCTCAAGAAGGGCACGCAGGGGTTCTGGCTCGATATCGAAAACCCGGGTGACGACGACTACGTGCTGCTCGAGAAGACGTTCGGATTTCACCCCCTGACCCTGGAGGACATCCGCCACCAGAACCAGCGGCCCAAGGTCGATGAGTACCCCGGATACGCGTTCGTCGTGCTTTTCACCGCTGAGTTGGAGGGCAAGCGGGCCCAGGTTCGCGAGCACCACCTCTACCTGTCACCGCAGTACCTGGTCAGTGTCCATATCGAGCCGTCCGATCCGCTGAACCGGCTGCGCGAGCGGATCAAGGCCAACCCCGACCTCACCCGGCGGAGCCTCCCGTTCCTGTTCTACCTGGTGGTCGACCAACTGGTCGATTCGCTCTTCCCCGTACTGGAGCAGCTCGACGACGCCACCGACGAGCTGGAGGACCGCATCATCGACCAGCCGGACACCTCGGCGCTGACCGAGCTGTCCGACCTGAAGCGGACGGTCGTCGACCTGCGCAAGGTCCTCGGCGCCCAGCGCGACGTGTTCCAGCGGCTGACGACGCGCGCGGTCGGCGATCCCGGCGACAAGGAGATGTCGATCTACTACCGGGATGTCTACGACCACCTGGTCCGCCAGTACGAGACGGTCGACTCGCTGCGCGACCTGCTGACGAGCGCGATGGACGTCTACCTGTCGACCGTCTCGAACCGGCTGAACCTGCGGATCACGCGGCTGACCGTCTTCGCCACGCTCTTCCTGCCATTGACGTTCGTTACCGGCTTCTTCGGGATGAACTTCGCCTGGCTGGTGGGCCATATCGCGCCGGCCTGGACGTTCTGGCTGCTGGCGGTCGGGGTCATGGTTGGGACGACCGCCCTGCAACTTCTCTATTACCGCCGCAGCGGCTGGCTCTAAGGACCAGTTTCGCCCGAGGCAGCTGGCCTAAGCTTTGGCCGGCCGGCGCCGTTGTTCCCTCCGGAGAGCAAGGGATGTTCCGCTGGATGGTCTTCTTCATGCTGGTTCTGGCCGGGATCCTGGCCTTCGTCACCTGGGTGATGGGGATCCCGATTCCGGGCCTCTCCCAATTCGGGATCCAGCAACCGACGTCGCCGTTCGGGCCCTGAGGGAGGCCCAGGCCGCGACGGCCTGCCGGAGTTGCGCAAACCCTTCCCATGGGGGAAAGGGAGTGCTAGACTAGCGCGCGATTAGTCTGACTGCGTCCAGATCGGCGACCTGACCCGTTTCCCAGCCCCGGGGAACCAGCCCTGGGCCCGCTCGCGGAACTGTACCGGTTTCGCGGCAAATATGTTTGCGCGCTTGACAGCCGGGGTAGGCTGATGGTACTATTGCCGTTCGGTGCTTCCAGGGTTGCTTTTCCGCGTCCCTAGCACTACTAGCCTGCCCACCAGTTTTTCCTGCTTCATCTGAAAGGAGAGTCCATGATTCAGCCTTCCTCTAACGGCTCTCGTGTCACCTACGGCCGTATTCCGGACATGCTGCCGGTTGCCGAGTTGATCGAGACCCAGATCCGCTCCTTCAACTGGTTCAAGCGTGAGGGGCTCCGGGAGCTGTTCGAAGAAATCAATCCGATCACCGACTACACCGGCAAGAACTACGAGCTCAAATTCCTCGACTACGAGTTCGGCCAGCCGAAGTTTGACAAGGAGGAGTGCCGCAACCGCGACATGACGTTCGCGGCCCCCCTGCGGATCAACACCCGGCTCACCATCCGGACCGGTGAAAACGCGGGCGAGATCAAGGAATCGGAAGTGTTCATGGGCGACTTTCCGATCATGACCGAGGAAGGCACCTTCATCGTCAACGGGACCGAGCGGGTGGTCGTTTCGCAGCTGGTCCGGTCGCCAGGCATCTACTTCACGAGCAGCGAGGACCGGGCGTCGGGCCGCATGCTCTACGCCGCCAAGCTCATCCCCAACCGGGGCGCCTGGCTCGAGATCGAGACCTCCGGCAAGGACGTCCTGACCGTCAAGATCGACCGCAAACGGAAGATCCCGGTCACCACGCTGGTGCGCGCACTCGGCTACGGCAGCAACAACGAGATCAAGGCGCTGTTCGCCGACGTCGACAACAACGGCGAGCACAAGTTCATCCAGTCGACCCTGGAGAAGGACTCCTCGACCGACGTCAACGACGCCCTGGTCGAGATGTACAAGAAGATCCGCCCCGGCGACCCGCCAACCGTCGACAATGCGCGGGCGCTGATGACGGCGCTGTTCTTCAACCCGCGCCGCTTCGACCTCTCGAAGGTTGGACGCTTCAAGCTGAATCGCCGGCTGGGTCTGGGGACGGACATGACTGTCCGCACCCTCTCCAACGACGACTTCATCGCCATCATCCGCAAGCTGATCGAGCTCAACAACGGCACCGGCGAGCCGGATGACATCGACCACCTCGGTAACCGCCGGGTGCGGGCCGTCGGCGAGCTGCTGCAGAACCAGTTCCGCATGGGCCTGATCCGGATGGAGCGCATCATCAAGGAGCGCATGACGATCTGCGATGCGGCCACCGTGACCGCGGCGAGTTTGATCAACGCGCGGCCCGTCGTCGCCGCGATCAAGGAGTTCTTCGGGTCGAGCCAGCTCTCCCAGTTCATGGACCAGACGAATCCGCTGGCCGAGCTGACCCACAAACGCCGCCTGTCGGCCCTCGGGCCCGGCGGCCTCTCGCGCGAGCGCGCGGGGTTCGACGTCCGCGACGTCCACCACTCGCACTACGGCCGCATCTGCCCAATCGAAACCCCGGAAGGTCCGAACATCGGCCTGATCGGCTCCCTGGCGACCTTCGCGCGCGTCAACGAGTACGGCTTCATTGAGACGCCCTTCCGCCGGGTGTACAGCACCATGCCTGCCGACAAAGCGCACCGCGACAAGCTGGTCGGCCGGACGCTGCGCGATGACGTGCTGGATCCCGCCAACCGCAAGAACAAGGTCGCCAAGAAAGGCGATCTGCTCGACCGCGAAATGGTCGAGACCCTCATCAAGGCGAAAGCCGGCGATGTCCCGATCAAGTCCTGGGTCTCCGACGAGATCCAGTTCCTGTCAGCCGACGAAGAGGACCACTATGTCGTGGCGCAGGCGAATGCGCCACTCGACAAGGACAGTCACTTCACCGAGGAGCGGACAACCGCCCGTACCAAGAACCTCTTCCTGGTGGCGGACGTCAACCGCATCGAGTACATGGACGTGTCACCCAAGCAGACGGTCAGTGTCGCGACCGCGCTGATCCCATTCCTGGAGCACGACGACGCGAACCGGGCCCTGATGGGCTCGAACATGCAGCGCCAGGCAGTGCCGCTGGTCGTGACCGAGGCGCCCATCGTCGGCACCGGCATGGAGTCGGCTGCCGCCAAGGACTCCGGTGAGCTGATCGTGGCCAGAGTAGACGGCACCGTCGTGTCGTGCGCGGCCCCGCCGCCGGCGGATTCGCCTGCCGCCAAGCTGGACAGTTTCAAGCGCGAGCTCGGCATCCTGCTGAAGCCGGATGACGGCTCGGCGGAGCAGTGGTACCCGATCCACAAGTTCGAACGCTCCAACCAGGGCACGTGCCTCTCGCAGCGGGTCATCGTTAAAGCCGGGCAGCATGTCGAGGCCGGCACGGCGCTCGCGGACGGCCCGGCCACCTCGGAAGGGGAGCTGGCGCTCGGCCGCAACATCCTGGTGGCCTTCATGCCCTGGGAGGGATACAACTACGAAGACGCGATCCTGATCTCCGAGTCCGTCGTGCGCGAGGACAAGTACACCTCGATCCACATCGAGGAGTACGAGATCGAAGCCCGCGACACCAAGCTTGGCCCGGAGGAGATCACGCGCGATATTCCCAATGTCAGCGATGAGACGCTGAAGAACCTGGACGAGCGCGGCATCGTCTACATCGGCGCGGAGGTCCACCCGGGTGACATCCTGGTGGGCAAGATCACGCCCAAGGGCGAGTCGGAGCTCTCGGCCGAGGAGCGCCTGCTGCGTGCCATCTTCGGTGAGAAGGCGCGTGAGGTGCGCGATTCCTCGCTGCGCGTACCGCACGGCGAGCGCGGCATCGTGGTCGACGTCAAGATCTTCAGCCGCGAAACCAAGGACGAGCTGGCGCCCGGCGTCAACCAGCTGGTGCGGGTCTATGTTGCCCAGAAGCGCAAGATCGCGCAGGGCGACAAGATGGCCGGCCGGCACGGGAACAAGGGCGTCATCGCTCGCATCCTTCCCGCCGAAGACATGCCCTACATGCCGGATGGCACGCCGGTCGAGCTGGTACTGAACCCGCTCGGTGTGCCGAGCCGCATGAACCTGGGCCAGGTGCTCGAGACGCACCTGGGCTGGGCGGCGCACGCCCTGGGCTTGAAAGTCGCGACGCCTGTCTTTGACGGCGCGTCGGAGGAGACGATCGAGTCGGAGCTGGTGCGGGCAGGCCTGCCGGAGTCGGGCAAGATCACGCTGCGCGACGGCCGCACCGGTGAGCAGTTCGACCACGAAGT
>VBFX01000044.1 GCA_005889395.1 Chloroflexota bacterium | reverse complement strand
GGCGGCTGGAAGGCGTCACGCTCTACGTCACCCTGGAGCCCTGCCCGATGTGCGCCGGCGCGATGGTGCTCGCGCGGATCAGCCGGCTCGTCTACGGCGCCCCCGATCCAAAGAAGGGCGCGGTCGATTCGGTGTACGACGTGTTGCGTCATCCGGCCAACAATCACCGCGTGGATATCAGCTCCGGCGTGCTGGCCGAACCGTCAGGCCGCCTGCTTCGCGAATTCTTCGCCGCGCGGCGGGGTAAGTCGAGTTAACCGAGGGATCGCGAGCGTACGATCGAAACGCAGATGAACCTGGATGACGTGGTTGCCCAGTTGCTGGCGGGATCGCTCAACGAATTCACCAACGCGCGCAATGCAAAGGCGAAGGAGCTGAAAGCGGCAGGGCGGCGCGAGCTGGCTGCCGAGGTCGCCGGCCTGAAGAAGCCGCCCGTGGCGGTCTGGGCGGTGAATCAGCTCGCGCGGCGGAACCAGCCCGTTCTCGAACGGCTGCGGCGCGCGGGGGAGGGCCTCGTGCGGGCGCAGTCGGGTGCCGTCAGCGGGCGGAAGAATGCGGCGCCCGAGTTGCGATCAGCGTCCGAGGCGCTGCAACGCGAGCTCGAGGCGACGGTACGAGAGGCCGGGGATGTGCTTCGTGCCGGCGACCACGCGGCGGACGAGGCGACACTCCGACGTGTGCAGGAGATGCTGCGGTTGGCCGCAGTCTCCGGCGGAGACACCTGGGATCGGTTGCAACGGAGCGCGCTCATCAGCGAGCCACGTGCCGGCGAGGACATGCTGACCGCCGCCTTTGCGGTCGGATCGGCCGGGACCGCCAGCCCCACCGCGCCGAGGGTCAAGGCGAGTGAAGCGCGGGCGGCGCGCACCGCGGAGCGCGAAGCGGCGGAGACGGAGAAGCGGATCGAGATGGAACACGTGTTGCGCACGGCCAAGGCCGACGAAGAGGCGGCGCAGCAGGCCGCGCAGACCGCACGCCGGCTGCGGGAAGAAGCCGACCGGGTCGCGGCCGATGCCAGGCGCGCCGGCGAGAGGGCGAGACAGGCCGAGAAAGAACTCGAGCGCGCAAATGCTAAGGCGAAGGTGTCGCGAGAAGCGGCGCGGAGAATCAGCCCGCGGCGCTAATGTGGCTGGGGCTCTCCGGGGGCGGGCTTCGTTTGATGGCCACCCTGCTGGCTGGCTGACCCACGCGATTGCAAGTCGCGCTTGCTCCCGCTCCAGGCCTGCTCAACGTGTGACTGGGTGCGAGCGACCGCTGCTGCGGCTTCAGCGTCGCCACCTGCCGCCAGCGATCCAGCCAACTCCTTGAGAGTGGCGTCGGCCCGCGCCGCGCGCTCGTCCAGGGCGCGACTCAGGTCATCAACCGCGCGAGTGTCCAGTGCACTCCCGGCAATCGATCGATTGAACTGCGTTACGGCAGTATCGTATTGGGCCATCCCGCGAACGCCGTCGTTGACGCGGCCCGCGGCGAAGAGCCGTTGCGCCTCAGCCAGGCGAACGTCGGCGAATTGCAGCTCGAGGCGAACTCGGGCCGCCGAGTCGAAGGTCGTTGCCAGCCGCGCCCGTTCGACGCCCAGTTTGATGCCATAAAGGGGATCGCCGGGAAGACTGTTGTCCGAGGCAGCCGCGGCGGTCAGGCCACCAACGAGCAACGCGGCGGCCAGTGCGCCCGCGTACGCCAGTCGCACAACTGGCCGAGGAAGCGCCGCCAGTGGGTTCCACCGGCGCGCCTGCCGGCGGTGGGCCGCAGCGGCGAGCATGCGATTTCGCGCCCGCAGCCGGAAAGCTGGATCGGCGGCCGGAGCCTCCATCGCGCCAAGGTCGACTGACAGTCGGAGGAGGCCGATCAACTCATCGCGATCGGCCGGATACCGGCGCAGCACCTCCTGGAGGTTGTGCTTGTCGTCCATCGCCCTGAGGCACTCCTGCAGCGGCCGCGTCAGATCACGCACGCTGCACCTCCACCTGCTCGGGCTCCAGCAGGAAGCGGTAGAGGCTGGCCAGCGCCCGATGCTGCATCGAGTGAATGGCCCCGGCCCGCCGGCGCATCAGGCTCGCGATCTCGTCGATGGCCAGGTTGTCGATGAAGCGCATGCTAATCACCTGCTGCTGTTCCGGGGTCAGCCGCTGCACGGCAGCGAGCAGCCGGCGGCGCTCCTCCGAGTGCTGCGCAACCGCGGCCGGATCGGCGTGCCGTCGGGCGTCGCGGAGCTCGGCGGTCAGCTCCATCGGCTCGCGCCCGGCGCGGCGGTAGCGGTCGACCAGCAGATTGTGGGCGATCCGGTACAGCCACGAGGAAAACGCGACGCCCCGCGGCCGGTAGCGATCAATGGAGTCGACCATCTTCAAAAAGACCTGCTCCGTGAGGTCTTCGGCATCGGCATGGTGGTGGAGTCGTGTGTAGACATAGCGATAGATCCCATCGAAGTGCCGGTCGTAAAGCTCGGCCAGAGCCTCCGGGTCGAGGGCCTGGGCGCGGCGGATGAGGGCGTCGTCAGACGTCTTCAAGTCGCCTACAGCATATAACGCGTCCTCTGGCGAATTTGAACGGGCGCGTGCGCCTAACCTCTTATAATCACGTGCACCGCGGTGGCTTTAGCTCAGCTGGTTAGAGCATCAGATTGTGGATCTGAGGGTCGAGGGTTCAAATCCCTCAAGCCACCCTTCAGACCTACTCTCGAGCACGTGAGCCGGCTCAGATAGAATCGGACGGCCATGCCGGGCATCCTCGAGGGGAAGAAGATCCTGGTCACCGGCGTCCTCACCCCAGCCAGCATCGCCTTTGCGATTGCCGACGCGGCACAGAAAGAGGGCGCCGACATCGTCCTGACCAGCTTCGGCCGGGTGATGAGCCTGACGGAGAAGAGCGCCCGCCGGATGAAACCAACTCCAGAGATCCTGGAGATGGACGTCAACAAGCAGGAACAAATCGACACCCTCGCGCAGACGCTCAAGCAGCGCTGGGGCCGCCTCGACGGCTTCGTCCACGCGATCGCCTTCGCGCCAGGCGATGCGCTCGGCGGCAATTTCATGACCGCACCGTGGGAGAGCGTGCAAACGGCCTTCCAGACCAGCGCCTACTCGCTCAAAGCGATGGCGCAGTCGCTCAGCCCGCTGATGACCGAGGGCGGCAGCATCGTGACGCTCGATTTCGACAACTCTACCCAGGCATGGCCCTTCTACGACTGGATGGGCGTCTGCAAGGCCGCACTCGAATCGGTCACTCGCTATCTCGCTCGCGACCTCGGCAAGCACCACATTCGGGTCAACGCGCTGGCGGCCGGGCCGCTGAAGACGATGGCCGCCAAGGGCATCCCGGGATTCGAGCGCTTCGAGAGTACCTGGGGCCTGCGCGCACCGCTCGGCTGGAATAGCGAGGACCGCACGCCAGTGGCCAAGATGGCCTGCGTGCTGCTCTCCGACTACAGTTCCGCAACCACCGGCGAGATCGTGCACGTCGACGGCGGCTACCACGCGATGGGCGGGGAGGTCGCCACCGAGCCGCCCGACTAAGGCATGTAGCGCAGGCCGAGCGAGAGGAGCTTCTGGACCGAGCCATCGAGCTGCGCGCGGGGATACGTACCGTTCAGCACCGCGGCGCGGATCGCGGCGTAGGTGGCATCGGCGACCGCGAGGTCGTGCGACACGATCACCATGTCACCGCCGTTCTTGAGGAACCGAACGGCCGCCGCCGGCGGTGGATACTGCGGGCTGAGGGCCGCCATCTGAAGGTCGTCCGAGATGATCACCCCCTTGTAGCCGAGATCCTTGGGCACGGCGATTGATGGCACCGTAAGGTGCCCAACCATGACGAATTCCACGTGGGCAGCGATCACCGCCCGAAAGTCGCTCGAGGACTTAGCGGCCGCGTACATCCCGGCGGCATGGATGTCGGCAATGGCCGCCGTCACGTCGGGGGCGTCGGCCACCGGAGCGAGGTTGATGTCGAAGCCGAGCGCCTTCAGTCCCCTCGATGTCGTCGCCGGCGCGGATTGGCCGGCCCCGCCCTCCGGGTTGGTTGCCGCCATCATTTGATGCAGCATCACGCCCCGCACCGACTGGATCAGCTGGCGGATCGCGATGGCGTCCCCGCCGTTGTGATTTATCGGAACGACGATCAAGCTGCCGAACTGGTGCTGCCGCCAGTCTTCGAGAATCGCCGGTGTCAGCGGGCCCGTGAAGCCGACCATCATGACCGCGCCGATCTCCTGCTGGAGCGTCATTCCAGCCGGGCCCAGGACGGCATCCTGTTTGCCGGCGCCGCCTGCGGCCGACGCGGCCGGTGAGGTCGTCAATTCGACCGTGGGCTTGGGCGTTGCCGAGGGGGAGGTCGCCGCGACGCGTGGCCCGCAGCCGGCGACCACCAGGACTGAGAGGAGAGCGACGGCTCGACGCATGCCAGCCGGCAGTGTACCCGTACCGGGCGTAACCCGCCACCGGATTAGGTTGCAGGTAACTTTCCCGCCGCCGACCTCAAGGAGCGCTGGTCCGTCCCCTTTCCAGCGCTCCTTACTTTCTGGCCATGCGGCCCGCGGCGACGATCGGTGAACAGCCGGAGGCCGGTCGCGGCGAGCACAAGAACACCGAGCGCGTAACTCCAGGGCACGGTGCCGGTGCGACGGACAGGCGCTTCCAGGCCGATTGGGCGCAGGCCCCGAAGATGTCGATCGAAGAGCGCCGCAACCTCGGCGTCTGGTAGGATCCAGCGCTGCTCGAGTGAGGCTCGCCCATGGGCGAATTCGACGACCATGAAGCTGCTGTTTCGGCCGCCCGGGAAGTAGATGAAGGTGGTTTCCAGGAGGCGGGCCCATGGGGCCGTCACGAAGGCCGGGCCGAGATGGCTCACCTCGATGCGGTAGTGAGGCAGCATGACGGCCGATTCCTCGATCGCCTGGGGCGGCCCCTCGGTTGCGCTGTCGATCTGGTTGACGAGTGCGACGGAAGCGCGTCGGTCGTCTGTCGACCGGGGGAGGAAGTCTCGCACGGCCCCGTTCGCGCCGAAGATGCGGATCTCCAGCGGACCCAGGTCGCGAAAATGATCCGCGGCCGCTGCTGGAACAGCCGTTAGTCCGGCCAGCCCAAGGGCCATCACGGCCGCGCAGCCGCATCGACGCCATGCCCGGCGCACGCCACCCCGATTATGGGCGTTAGTGCGAGTTGCCGGGCTGCGACGTTGGCGCGGGCTTGGGAGCAGGCGCTGGTGCCGCCGGTGCCGGCCTCGCGGCGAGGGTGCACGGCACGCCGTCGACGAGCGTGTCGGCGTAGGTCAGGTTGTAGGGGTTGTAGCTCCAGAAGCGGCACGTCGGCCAGCCCAGCACGGTCGACCGCACGTTCTCTGTCCCGGGCAAGAAGTAGTTGTCGCCGACCTGGTGTACACCGGCGGGCTTC
Source organism: Chloroflexota bacterium (assembly GCA_005889395.1). Taxonomy (GTDB): domain Bacteria; phylum Chloroflexota; class Dormibacteria; order CF-121; family CF-121; genus CF-13. Next base: position 2,562 of record VBFX01000044.1, on the reverse strand, counting down.
GCGTACCACTGGTCCGGGGTGGCGGCGAGTGCCTGCTGCATGAACTTGTGCCAGATCGGGGCCGCGCCCACGATCCCGGTCGAGTTGTGGCTGAGCGGGGTGTTATCCGGGTTTCCGATCCAGACCGCGGTTGCCAGTGTCGGTGTGAAGCCGATGGTCCAGTTGTCGCGGAAGGCCTGGGTGGTACCGGTTTTGGCGCCGACGTGCCGGCCGGGCAGCGTCAGGTCGCCGTGGCAGCCGAACGACATGCAGCGGTTGCGGTCGTCCGACATGATGGCCGCGATGATGTACGCCACGTCCTCGCTGATGGCGCGATACGCGTTCTTGGCGGGGTCGTAGGTGAAGACGTCTTTGCCAGTCGCGTCCTTGATCGACAGCACCGGCGCCGGCATGTGACGGACGCCGAGGGTCGCAAGGGTGGAGACCCCGGTCGCCATGTCGAGTGGCGTCACTTCGTATCCACCCAGCGTCAGGCTCAGCGAGTAGTTCTCATCGGGCTGCGTCAGGTGGGTTACCCCCATCCGCCGGGCCACGCTGAGGACGTTCTGCAGCCCGACCCGTAGCTCCGTCTTCACCGCCGGGATGTTGAGCGAGTTGCCCATTGCCATCTTCAGCGGCAGCACCCCGTGATACCTGAGGTCGTAGTTCAGGGGGGCATAGGGCTCGAAGCCGCTGACCCCGCCCCAGGTTGGAAACACCAGGGGGGCGTCGAGCACGGGGGTGATCATGTTGAATTTGCGGCTCTCGATCGCGGCCGTGTAGGTGTAGATCTTGAACGTCGACCCGGGCTGGCGCGGCGTGTCCGCCATGTTGATCCAGCCGCCCGGCCGGTTGTAGTCATTGCCGCCGACCATGGCGAGGATTTCGCCGGTCGTGGGATCCATGCTGACCAGCGCGGCGTCGTGGAAGTTGTAGTAATTGCCCTTTTGCGCGATCTGGTCGCGTACCACCTGCTCCGCCATCGACTGCAGATTGAGATCGAGCGAGGTATAGACGCGATACCCACGCCGATCCCCCGGCTCGATGTGGTACTGCTGCCGCAGCGTCTTCAGCACGTAGTCGACGAAGTAGGGAGCCAGGAAATGATTGGTGGGCGGAAAGATTTGCAACTTTGTCGCGTAGGCCGCATCCGCCTCTTTCTGGGTTATGAACTGGTTGTCGACCATCGCCGTAAGCACCGTGAGCTGGCGCTCCTTCGCCGCCGGCAGGTTGATGAGTGGGTTGTACTGCGTGGGCGCCTGCGGCAGCCCGGCGAGCATGCTGGCCTGGGCGAGCGTCAGGTCGTGTGCGTTGGTTTGAAAAAAGCTGTGGGCGGCGGCCTCGATGCCATACGCCTGGCTGCCATAGAAGATGGTGTTCAGGTACATCTCGAGGATCTGCTGCTTCGAATAGATGCGATTGAGCTCGAGCGCCAGGGCCGCTTCTTTCGCTTTGCGATGGAGCGAGTTGTCCGGATGTGGACCGATGAAGAGCTGCTTGACGAGCTGCTGGCTGATCGTGCTGCCGCCCTGCTTGATCCCGCGGTGTGAATAGTCGGCGAGCGCCGCCCGCACGACGGCACCGACGTCGACGCCGCTGTTCGAGTAGAAGGTGTGGTCCTCGACGGCGATCGTGGCATTGATCACGTTGGGCGAGATGTAGCTGAGGGGAACCACGACGCGGTGATCGCCCTGGTCGCCGACGTCGGCAAGCAGGTTGCCGCGCCGGTCGTAGATCAGCATGTCCTGGGGCAGGCTGGCGGATGAAAGTCCAAGAACGGAAGGGAGATCGCCGACCGTCTGCGCCGCGATCGCCGGCACGGTCATCAGGGGCAGCGTCAACGTGGCGATCATGCCGATCAGCACGTTGCGCTGCAGTGTGGCGCGGCGACGCCGGTGCCATTGGCGCAGGTGGTAATCGGTGTGCCGGTACGAGTGGCGGCGCCCGTAGCAGCGCCTCACGGGTTCACCAGGCCGTACACCCCGGCCGCCACCAGCCATCCGAGGATCAGAAAGAAGAGACTCCAGGCCCCGAAGCTCGCCAGCCAAAGGGCTGCCGCCCGGGTCCGTCGTCGCCGGCTGCGGCGATCGATTCGTCGGCCGTTTCCGACGGCTGAACGCTGCGCCCCCGCGATCGCCATTGCTGCTTTCCCTGCCTTGACGTGTATTGCGTTGGTCTCTGCGTTACCAGATTGTCACGCAGGGTTGGGCATGTCAAGAAACAAGTTTAGTTATAGTCGCGCACTACCCTCGAGGGACTTACTGGCCGGCGGCGGCGCGGTCCACGATGAACGCCAGCTCGCCGTCGAGCGGCTGGACGTGGCTGGCCGGGAGCGCCCGATCCCGCCGCAACACCCGCGCCAGCGCCTCCCGTTTCGAGGCCCCCTGCACCATGAAGAGCACCGCTCGAGCCGCGTTGAGCACCGGCAACGTCAGGGTGAGTCGCTCCGGCGGTGGCTTTGGCGCGTCGTGGATGGCCGCGATTAGCGCGTGCTCCTCCTGCAGGGCCGGATGGCCGGGAAACAGCGAGGCCGTATGACCATCCTCCCCCATACCCAAATGGATCAGGTCGAACCTCGGCCGG
>VBFX01000043.1 GCA_005889395.1 Chloroflexota bacterium | reverse complement strand
GGTCGAAGACCGACTGAACGGCTTGTTTGGCTTTATCGAACAGCGACTGGGCTGCGGATCCGATGGCGCCGAGCAACCCGCCCTGGTTTTGGCCTTGCGCCTTCTTACGCTCGGCCGCTGCCTGCTGTTCGGCTTCGTGGCGCGCCTTCTGGGCCTCCTGTTGCCCTTGCTCGTAGTGGGCCGTCGCCTCCTGCTGTGCCGCGCCCCGCTCTTTGGCGACGGTCTGGAGGACCTCTGTCGTTTTCGCAGCACCCTCGCGTTGCGCGCCCGCCACCAACTCCTGCTGAGCGGTCGTCCATTGGCCGCGGAGCCCGGCCACTTCGCGCTTGGCAGCGCCGCGCTCGCTCGCCTGCTCCTGGCTGTTCGCTTGCTCGAGTTGCGACATCTCGGCATCGGCCTTCGCGTGCTCACGCGCGGTGCGCTGCGCATACTCCTCACGCTGACCAGCGAGTGAGGCCAGGCCGCTGCCCACCGCGCTCTGGATTTCGGCGCCCTTCTCTTGCTGGGCGATAATCGACGCCGCCTCGTCGTCTTCGGCGGGCTTCGGTTGAGCCGCAGCGGCGCCAGCACGGCTGGCCGTCTCACCGATCGAGCCGCGCAATGTCTCCGCCGGTGCGGTTGGGAAGATTTCATCTTCGCCCAGCGGTCGCATTGCGTCTTGACGGCCGCTGACATGCTCGCGTTCCACGCTGCTCAGCACGCGCGCGTGCTGTTGATGGACGAGTGCGGGATCGGCATTGCCAATGAGCGGAAGATGGGGGAGGGAATCCCCGCCAGGCCGGACCTGCACGTCGCGGGCTTCCGGCATGGTGGGTGCGTTGCTGGGGATTGATCTCTCAGCGACCGCAAGACGCGTCGCGGCTGGCGACTCGACCGTGGTCGGCGCGCCGGGGTGGCGTGGACGCTGTGGGGCGTTGGCCGCGAGCCGCTCGTGCTCATTTGCCGCCTGGCGGTCGACCGCGGTTGAGACCGTTCCTAGCGAGCTCAGCAACCGTGCCGGAGGCAGGCTACCGACTCGCGCCAGGCCCTCGGCGGGATCGACCGCGCTGACATCCGGGGTTGGCGGCGCTGGCCGCTCCTCGATCGGAGTGCCGGGATCGGCGCCCCCGCCCTGCGAGTCCGATACCTCGCCAGCTTGACCATCGCCCACCCCGCTCTCCCCCAGACGGGGAGGCGAGATTGATGCTGTGCTATCGGCTTCGGCGTCGAGTGCGGCGAGCTCGTCATCGGTTTCGCCTGCGCGCGGGGCGACGGCGGCCTCTTCGCTGGGTGGGGCTTCCGTCGTTACTGGGGCAGGTGCCGCTCCGTCCACCAACCCACCCGCTGCCAGCGGGGGAGGGGAAATTTCGGTGGGCTTGCGCGTCTCGATCAGGTCGGCGACAGCGGCGTTGCCGGCCATCGCTTGCAGCCCGAGCAGCATGCGGGCCTGCAGCGGCAGCGCAGAATCCCGGCGTTGAGCCTCCGCTGCGCGCGCCGGTGCTCTCTCGTCGGTCTCGCGCTCTACCGACGTCGTGCGCACGATGCCCCCCGACCCGATCGAAGCCCTAGATCAGTCCCTGTCTCAGCGCGTAGGCGACGGCCTGGGTGCGGTTGCGCAGGTTCAGCCGGCTGGTGACGTCGTGGACGATGTTCTTGACCGTGCGCTCCGAGTAAAAGAGCCGGCGGCCAACTTCGGCGGTGTCCAATCCGTCCGCGAGCAGCTTGAGGACCTTGATCTCCCGGTCCGTCAGCACGGCAAAGCTGAGCCCGCGCGGGTTCAAGACCTGGCGCTGGAGTCGACCGACCTGGTCGAGCAAGCGGCCCAGCAGGTCCGGTGAAAGCGCCCCCTCGCCTCCGGCGGCGGCACGGATGGCTTCGAACAGGTTCTCGGGCGTCGCCTGGTTGCGGCGGAGCACGCCACGGGCCCCCGCTTCGAGCGCGCTCAGCAGGCCGGTGTCGTCGACGCGGGTCACGATCAAGACGACGCGCTCGACGCCCCGGCGCTTGAGTGCCCGAATGGCCTGGGCGGTCTCCTCGTCCATCTGGTCGGCGACGACGAGCGCGACGACCTCGGCATCGACCTGGCGCTCTTCGACCATGTCGAGTCCGTGATGGGAGCGAAGCTGGCTGGCGATGCCCGCTCGCGATACGGGATCGGCGGCGGCGACATAGACGCGCGTGCGCTCGGTTAAGACGGCTGGGCGGGTAGCGATCACGGTTTCCTCCTCCTCGTGCCGGCGACAGGTCCTGCTGCCTTTCGCCGCTGAGGGCATTGTGGTGACCTCGACTTTCCGGGCACTCAACGTGGACTTAACGGGCAGCGCGCGATGCCTGCACGTCTTCCTCTCCGGCTATGGCCGGGCCACGGAGGGCTACCTATGATTCGAGCGCCATGGCTGCTACCGCCACGCTTGCCAGCAAGGCTGTCACTGTCACACCTGGTGGCGAGGCGTTCTCCGAGGTGCGCATCCGCAACTCCGGGACGGTCGTCGACCAGTTCACGGTGGAGGTCCTGGGCGACGCGTCGGCGTGGGCCATTGTCGAGCCTGCTGTCATTCCGCTCTTTCCTGGCGCCGAGGCGGTCGCGCGCATTCGCTTCAAGCCCCCCAAATCGTCCAGCGTGCAGGCACGTGCCGTCCCCTTTGCGGTCCGGGTCAAGTCGCGGGAAGACGCTCGCGCCTCCCTCGTCGAGGAAGGCGTGGTCGAGGTGGGTCCGTTCAACGACACCTCTGCCGAGCTCATCCCCAGGACGGCGAAAGGCCGGTCGCGCGCCCACGCCCGCCTGGCGCTCGACAACCGGGGCAATGTCCGCATCAGCGCCCGGCTGACGGCCGCCGATCCCGATCGCAAACTCAACTTCACCATCACCCCACCGGCCCTCAGCGCGGAACCGGGCACGGCCGGATTTGCGTCGGTCCGGATGGCGCCGAGACAGCGCTTCCTCACCGGCCCGCCAAAGACCAATCCCTACAAGGTGCTCATCCACCAGGACGGCCTGCCGACCATCACCGTCGACGGGACGATGCAGCAGCAGGGGCTGATCCCGCCGTGGCTGCTTCCCGCCCTGATCGGGCTAGCGGCGCTGGCGCTGCTGCTGGTGCTGTTGTGGTTCGTTTGGCTCAAGCCGAGCATCCAGAGCGCCGCCACCGCGGCCCTCGCGCCCCAGGCGGCCGCGCTGCAATCACAGGTCAACACCCTGAAGGCACAGACCCCTGTGACGCCGGCTGGTGGTGGCGGCGGAGTGACCGGCGCCAATCCTTTCGGTGGTAATGCCTTCGCGGCGCGCCTCAGCGGCGGCGGCAACCTGACCATCCCTGCCGACGGCGGCCTATCCGTTACCGACCTCGTCTTCGAGAATCCCAACGGCTACAGCGGCGACCTGACGCTTTCACGATTCAATGCCGAAAAGAAGCAAGAGCAGGTGCTACTGACCCTGAAGCTCGACAACTTCCGCGATCTGGATTTTCACTTCATCACCCCGTTGACGTTCCAAAAGAACGACAGGATGGACCTCTCCTGCATCCAGCCTGACAGATCGTCCTGCGACGCCTCCGTCTATTACAGCGGGTACTTCAAGAACCCGCCGCAGTAATGCGCAGCCTCCGCTTGGCGGCGGCTGCGATCCTCGCTGGTTCCCTGGTGGTGGCCGGGCTCGCCGGGGCGGCGCTGGCCGCGCCCGCCAACCTGGCCGCGGGTTTCCCGGCGACGCGCATCAAGCTCGAGTCACCGTCGACGCCGGTCGGCATGCCCGGCGCGGTCACCCTGACCGCCACCATCGTCGATTGGCGGGGCGCGCCCCTGGCCAACGTGCCGGTCGTCTTCACCAATGTGACCGACCCGCAAAAACCGAGCCAGCTGGGTAAGGGGACGACCGACAAAGGCGGGCACGCGACGTTCGCCTACTCGAACGGCAAAGAGCCGCGGATCGACGTTGTCCAGGCCACCTTCACCGATGGCCTGGAAGTCCATAAGAGCAACCGGTCGTTCATCGTCTGGCAAAGCGGGACGCCGGCCACCGCCATCGCGTCGCCGGCCGCGATTACTGTCACGCCCGGCTGCTTCCAGCCGGCGACCGCCGTCACGCTCGCCTCCGATACGTTCAAGCCGGGTTCGCCCCGCGCCACCCCGAGGCCCTCGGCGAGAGCGACGCCCGCGCCGGCGCCAGCGCTGGTGACCTACACGATCAACGTCGACGGCATCAACTTCAATCCCTACAGCGCGGTGCTCGTTACGTTTGATGCGGGCCCCGGCGGGACGCCCGAAAGCTTCGAGCGGACGACCGACGTCTTCGGTCACTTCAACTTCGACATCCAGGTGCGGAGCCGGTCCGAGGGCGTCCACCTCGTGCGGGCTGACGATTTCCGGCAGCGCGAAGCAGACGCCACCTACAAAATACCGTGCTTCCAGCCGTCGGTCGCGCTCAACCCACCGATCGGTCCACCCGGCTTTGTGACCAGCGTCGTCGGCAGGGGCTTCCCGCCGAGAACGACGATCCAGTTCCTCAACTGGGGGACACCGGCGCTCCGCTCGTCCTGGCCGAAGAACATCAAGACCGACGAGAGCGGATCCTTCCAGTACTC
>VBFX01000042.1 GCA_005889395.1 Chloroflexota bacterium | reverse complement strand
CGGACCGCGCCGAAAGGTCTGCAGGGGATGGAAAACGCCGGTACGGAGGCTCCCGCGCTGCGCGAGCGGCCGCAAGGCAGCACGATCCTGGGCACCACTGAGATGGACCGCCGCCTTGCCCGCCGCCGAGCAGAGGGAATCGACCATCTCGGTCGCCAGCGGCAGGATGACGTCGTCGGGGACGGCGAGGATCGTCAGGTCGGCCACGTCGATGGTGGTCGCCGGACTCTGACAGGCTTTGGCGCCCAATTCCTCGGCCAGGTTGCGGACGTTGTCCGGGTTGCGGCCGCCGATCGCGGCGATGGTGTAATGGGCCCGGTGAAGAGCGCGCCCCAGCGCCGATCCGGCGCGGCCGGGTCCGATGATGGCGATGGTCGGCTTCTGCATGGTTCCGTCTCGGTCACAGGGATCCAAGCGGTCGCTTTCAATATAACGCGGAAGCGGGCAGTTGTCTTCCTGCGGCGGCGGGCGAGGGCACGCGAGCGGCGTGGAGGCGCAGGTCCCCTTCGGCGCGCCGCAGACGGGTCGGGGCCGCTTCCGCGAACATTCCGCGTGCCCACCAACGGATCTGAGCCGAAACGGCAGAGGCGTTTACGCCGGCCGATGTCGAACGGACTTGGTCTTAGCTGGCCCGCCCGTCGAGCACGCCGAAGGGTGCGCCGACCTCAGCCGCGTACGTGCTCTACGCGGGCGTTGGCTCCAGGCGGCCGGGCGGGATCTCGGGGCCGCGGTCGTCGGCTTTGGGCTGCGTCGGCGCCGGGCGCGGCGTTTCGGCCTTGGGCCGCTCCGGGACCGGCGCCACCTTGCCGTCCGGCGAGTTGATGACGGCGTCCATCTGCCAGCCCTCGATCGTTTCTTCGGTCTTCAGGTACTCCGCGAGCTGCACGAGCTTGTCGCGGCGCTCGGTCAGGATTTTCTTGGCACGCTGGTAGCCCGCATCGACGAGGCGATGGACTTCCTGGTCGATCTCCCCGGCGACCTCTTCGCTGTAATTCCGTTGCTCGCCAAGGTCGCGGCCCAGGAAGACGAGCTCTTCCTTGTGGCCGAAAGTGAGCGGACCGAGCTTATCCGACATGCCCCACTCGGTGACCATGCGGCGCGCCAGCTTGGTGGCTTTGCCGATGTCGTCCGATGCCCCCGAGGTGATGTCGCCGAAGATGAGCTCCTCCGCGACCCGGCCGCCGAGGATGACGGCCATGTCGTCGTTGAGCTCGCTGCGCGACACCAGGTAGCGGTCCTCGGTCGGCAGCTGCATCGTCCAGCCGAGCGCCATGCCGCGCGAGATGATCGAGACCTTGTGCACCGGGTCGGCGTTGGGCAGCGACTTCGCGACCAGGGCGTGGCCGATCTCGTGGTACGCGATGACGTTCTTTTCGCGCTCGGTGATCATCCGCGACTTCCGCTCGGGGCCGGCGATCACGCGCGCGATCGCTTCCTCGAGCTCGAGCTGGCCGATCGCCTTTTTGTTGTTGCGCGCCGCAAGGATCGCCGCCTCATTAATAAGGTTGCTCAGGTCGGCGCCGCTGAATCCGGGCGTCTGGCGGGCGAGGACTTCGAGGTCGACCTGCCCGTCGAACGGCTTGTTGCGCGCGTGCACCTCGAGGATCGCGCGGCGACCGCGGATGTCGGGTCGGTCCAGCGTCACGTGGCGGTCGAAACGGCCGGGCCGCAAGAGCGCCGGGTCGAGGACGTCGGGGCGGTTGGTGGCCGCGATCACGATCACGTGGGTGTTGGTCTCGAAGCCGTCCATCTCGACGAGCAGCTGGTTGAGCGTCTGCTCGCGCTCGTCGTGACCGCCGCCGAGACCGGCGCCGCGCTGGCGGCCGACCGCGTCGATCTCGTCGACGAAGACGATGCAGGGCGAGTTCTTCTTCGCCTGGTCGAAGAGGTCGCGGACACGCGACGCGCCGACGCCGACGAACATCTCGACAAACTCGGAGCCCGAGATGCTGAAGAAGGGGACGCCCGCCTCACCGGCGACCGCCTTGGAGAGCAGGGTCTTGCCCGTCCCCGGCGGGCCGACCATCAGCACCCCTTTGGGGATGCGGGCGCCGAGCGCGGTGAATTTATCCGGAAACTTGAGGAACTCGACAATCTCGGTGAGCTCCTGCTTCGCCTCCTCCACCCCGGCGACGTCATTGAACGTCACGGCCGGCTTGTCACCGCTGAGCAGGCGGGCCCGGCTGCGACCGAACGAGATCGCCTGGTTGTTGCCGCTCTGGGTCTGGCGGAGCATGTACCACATGAAGCCGCCGATCACCAGGAAGAGGATGACGTTCGGCAGGATGACGGAGAGGAGTAGGTTCGACGAGCTGGGCGCCTCGGTGTTGAAGTTGATCTTGTCATCGCGCAGGATCTGCTCGATCTGGAAGGTGTCGCGGAAGATCGTCTTGTAGTGGTTGCCCTGGTAATCCCACGTGATCTCGGTGCCGTTCGACTTGATGGTGGCGTGGTCGATCTGGTGGGCGTCGGCCGCCGCGATCAGGTCGGCCGTCGTCTTATCCTGGGGCGCGGCGATCGTGTTGAAACTCTTGTAACTCGCCCAGATGATCGCCAGCAAACCCGCGAGCAGGATGAAATAAAAGATGTTGCGGTTTCGGCCTCTCATGGCCACGTTATCTTAACACCGGATTTTTAAGAATCCTATTAACCAACACGAAGTAGAACGAGTTCAGCGAGCCTCTATTTCGAGATGGAGCTGGCGGCGTGTCGCGGAGGTGACGCGCTTGCTCTCCGCCACCGTGACGCCGGGGATCCAGACGATTTCTTCGCGGTCCGAAACCACCGGTAGGCTGTCACGGAGATGTCGCGGTACATGGGCGTCCACCAGAATGTCCTGGAGCCGTTTTGCGCTTTTTAGGCCGAGAGGCCGCATGCGGGCGCCGGGCTGTCGGGTGCTAACCAACAGCGGCAGCTGGACGAGGTCGCCATCGAGGTGACCGACCTGGTCACGGGCCTTGAACGACGCGGGATCACAGGCGCAGGTCGTGACCGCGAGACGCCCGGGCGCGTGGCCCTCGGCTGCGGGGCTCGCCGGCGGCTCGCCCCGACGAAGAGCTTCCACCTCGAGGAAGCCCGCGTCGGGGACCAGCCGGCGGACGAGGCGCCGCTGCAAGGCCGGCGGCAGCTCCGCAAACGCGGCGCGGTCGCGGACGAGAGCGTCGGGCACGTGGGCAATCGCCTCATCGAGAAAACGGTCTTCTTCGCCCAGGATGTCGGCGGTGCGTGCCAGCAGCTCGCGCGCGGCGGGGTCGAAGGCATCGATCGCCGGGAGAAGCTGCTGCCGCAGGCGATTGCGGGTAAATCGCGGGTCCTCGTTGCTCGGATCCCGCCGCGGCGCGAGGTGGAGTCGCGCCAGGTAGGCCTCGATCTCACGTCGGGAGATGTCGAGGAGCGGCCGCGCCAGGTCCCGGCCACGACGTCGCATCGCGCCCAGCCCTCGTGAGCCGCTGCCTCGGAGCAGATGGAGCAGCAGCGTCTCGACCTGGTCATCCTGCGTGTGGCCCAACGCGATGGCGGTGCTGTTGGTCTCGCCGGCGATCCGGCGCAGGAACGCGTAGCGGGCGGTGCGGGCCGCGCTTTCGGTGTGTGGCGTCCCGTTGGCGGCACGGGCGGTCTGAAACTCGTAGCCCCACGTTGCCGCCATCGACGCCACGAAGTCGCGGTCGTCCTGGCTATCCGGACGCCAGCCGTGGTCGAAATGGGCCACCGTGAGGTGCAGGGAAACAGCTGGAAGGATCTCGCGCAAGACCGAGAGCAGCGCCAGCGAATCGGGTCCGCCCGAGACGGCGACCACAACGCGCTCGCCCGGCGCGAAGATGTGGTGAAGGCTGACGGCGATGGCGACCCGGCTGGGGAGCATCATGGAAATGGCGGAGGCAAGGATCGAACTTGCGACATACCGGGTATGGGCCGGTTGCTCTACCACTGAGCTACTCCGCCCAGAGCATCGGTTAGTTTAGCAAGGATGTCGCCGTCATTCGCTGAGATCGCGCCCCGCTATGACGCGCTGCGGCCTCTATCTGCGGGCGATCGCGCACGGCTGGAAACCATGCTGCGCGAGGCGGCCCTGCAGCCGGGCGACCAGGTCGTCGAGGTCGGGTGCGGCACGGGCCGCTTGACGCTGCCAGTGTCGGCGATGACGCCGGCGCGCGTCACGGGCGTCGATGCGGAGGTGCGCATGCTGGACGTGGCGCGTGGCAAAGATGCGGCCGGCCGCGTCGACTGGGTTCGGGGCAGTGCCTACCGATTGCCGCTGGGCGAGGGGACGGCCGCGCTCGTGATGATGGTCATGGTCGTCCATCTGCTCCGCCAGCGAGTGCGCGCATTCACCGAGGCGCGGCGCATCCTGCGACCCGGTGGGCAGCTGAGCCTCTGGACGTTCACGCCGAGGCACGTCGAGGAGTTCTATCTGAATCCCTACTTCCCGAGCATCGCGATCATCGACCGCGCGCGCTTTCCTGCGGCCCCGGTGCTGAGCGCCGAGCTGCGACGGGCCGGGTTCGATGAGCCGAAGATCCAGCTGATCGACGAGCCCCGGAAACTGGATATCGCCGACGTCGTCGACCGCGTGCGCGGCCGCTATATCTCGACGCTGGCGATGCTGGCGCCGCTCGAGTACCGGCTCGGTCTGCAGCAGCTCGAGGAGATGCTGGCGCGCGATCGCTCGATCCGCCTGACGCAACGCTCCGAGTGGGCGATCATTACCGCTCGGAAATGAAAAGAGGAGCCCGCGGGCTCCTCTGTTACTAGCTTGGTTGCGGCGGCGAGATTCGAACTCGCGACCTTCGGGTTATGAGCCCGACGAGCTTCCACTGCTCCACGCCGCGCGCAGCCTCACATCGAGGCGAGAGCGTCATTCTAGGCGCGTCCAATCGCCCCCGTCAAGCCGATGACGGGGGCTACTTAAAGCGGCCGCCTCGCTTGGCTTCGATATTGCGCTTGATGTCGAGCAGGCGCTCTTCGCTGGTCTTCAAAAACTTTGAGAGCTTCTCCTCGAAGACCGGGTCGGCGCCCTCCGGCAGCTCGCGCTTTCCGCGGCCGCCGCGACGGTATGAGCGCGGCAGAACGGGTGCGGACATTCCGACGGGACCGTCCGGTACGGCCGCCTGCTTCAACGACAGGTCCATCTTCCCGTTGGTCACATCCACATTGCGATCTCTGAAATATGAACCAGTCCTGTCCCCGATCCCTCGATTTGAACGAATGCCCCGAAGTTCGTAATCCCGACGACCGTCCCTTCTACTACCGTTCCAGGCGTTACTGCCACCTAACCCGCAGACCCTCCTAATGCCATAAGCTCCTCCACCAATTCGCGATTCTTCCGATTACGCCGCCGCCGTCCTGTTTGCTGACTGATGGCCTCGGACTCGGTGCCGTTGCCGGGGTTCCCGGTCCAACGACGGTCGCGGTCGCCGAGTCACTTGGCTTAACGATGACATAAACCTGCTCTCCCGGCCGAGCAAAGCCGGATTTGCGAGCGGCTTCCTCCATGGCACCGGGTGAGCCACCGATGGCGAGCTCCTTCTTCGTCTGCTCGTTGGAGGCGGCGAGCTGCGCGTTCCCATGGCGCAACGTCTGCACCTCGTGATTCAGCCGCAGGTTGAGCACCAGTTCCGATCCGAACGCCCACACTCCCCAGAGAACAATCGCCCCGACGACAAGCCAAATGAGCCGATCGGGCGCGGCAAGGTGGACCTTCGCGCGGGAGGCTTTGGGTTCTGAGGTGCTCAAGACGTCGTCTGGGATCGTTGCAAGATCAAGCCGGCCCGAAAACGGACCGATTATAGGGACGGTTCCCCGGGTTGGCAAGGCCGTCAACTCCTAAGCGCGTCATCCGTTGCGCTTGGCGGCCTCCCAGTATTGGTCCAACTCGTCCAGCGGGAGGTCCTTGAGATCCTGTCCTTCGGCCTTCGCCTTCTGCTCCATGATCCGAAAGCGCGCCTCGAAGCGGCCAGTCGCGGCGCGAAGGGCGTCCTCGGGGTTCATGCCGAGCTTGCGGGCAACATTGACCAGGCTGAACAGCAGGTCGCCGAACTCCGCCTCGCGGGCCTCGACGGTGGGCGCCTCGCGCACCTCGTCGAGCTCCTCCCGGACCTTGTCCAGGGCGCCGTCGACGCTCGGCCAGTCGAAGCCCACGTTGGCCGCGCGGCGTTGCAACGACCAGGCCCACTGCAGCGCCGGCAGGGACCGCTGCACCCCGTCGAGCGCCGACTCCCGGCCGTACTCTGCCGCCTTGAGCGCCTCCCAATTCCGAACCACTTCCTCGGAACCGCTGACGACGGTCGCGCCGAAAACGTGGGGATGGCGGCGAACCAGCTTCTCACGGACCGCATCGGCGACGTCGCCCACGGTGAAGTCTCCGGACTGCGCGGCGATCTCGGATTGCATCAAGACCTGGAGCAGGACGTCGCCCAGCTCTTCGCGGAGCTTGGGCATCGACTGCTCGTCGATCGCCTCCAGGACCTCGTAGGCTTCCTCGAGCATGGTGGCGCGCAGCGACGCGTGGGTCTGCTCGCGATCCCAGGGACAGCCCTGTGGCGAGCGCAGGCGCCGCACGACCTCCACCAACTCCCGGATCCGCGCGATGTCGTCCGTCATGGTTCTAGTCGGCGGCACGATACGCCGTGGCCTCGATCTCCACCAGCCATTCGGGGTCGAGGAGGCCACGCACCCCGACCAGCGAGGTCACCGGCTTGATGGCGCCGAAGACCTCGCCGTGCGCCCGGCCGATCTCGCGCCAGCGGCGCGGCGCGGTTGTAAAGATCCGCGTCCGGGTGACATCGTCGAAACCGGCTCCCACGCCGGCCAGCGCCTCGCCGATGACGCGCAGGCATTGCCGGGTCTGCTCGTAGATGTCGCCCTTGCCCACCGTCGAGCCGTCGTTCGTGGTCGGCGCGCAGCCGCAGATCTCGATCGACGGACCAACACGGACCGCGCGCGCATAGCCGACGATGGCCTCCCATTTGCGGCCCGTGGTGAAGACGCGACGCGCCGGCACGGGATCATGCTAGGTGATCCCCGCTAGACGGCCATGGCGACCCGGCCCAGGCGCTCGATCTCGCCCAGCACGTCGAGCAGGCGCTCCTTCCACTGGGCGCCGGCCTGCGTTATCGAGATCCGCACCTTCCCAAAGCGGACGTACAGGATCGATCGGAACTGTGACTCGAGCCGTCGCTCGTCACCGTTCCAGCCGGCCGGCAGGCGCATCACCAGCCAGTCGCCGTCCGTCTCGACCGCCGAGATCCCCGCCGCCCGGGCGAGCAGCTTGACCCGCAACGCATAGAGAAGGTTGCGCACCGGTGCGGGCGGCTTGCCGAAGCGGTCGGCCAGGTTGCGCTCGGCCGACTCGAGGCCCTGCTCGTCCACGACGGCCGCCAGGTCGTGATAGACCTGCAGCCGCAGTTTCTCGTCGGGGACGTACTCCCGCGGCAGGAAGTGCTCGATCGGCAGGTCGAGCGTGAGCCCGGCGGGCATCTCGACGGGCGTTCCGGTCTTCTGCGACTCGACCGCGTCGCGGAGCATCGAGTTGTAGAGCTCGAGGCCGACGGCCGCGATGGCGCCGTGCTGCTCGACCCCCAGCAGGTTCCCCGCCCCGCGGATCTCGAGATCCTTGAGCGCCAGTTTGAAGCCCGATCCCAGGTCGTGCAGCTCGGAGATGACGTCGAGCCGCTTGTCGGCGTTCTCGGAGTGCGACCGCAGCGGGTTGTAGAGGAAGTAGGCATAAGCACGTTGCCCGGCGCGCCCCACGCGCCCGCGCAGTTGATAGAGCTGCGCCAGCCCCATGCGGTGCGCATCGACCACCACGATGGTATTCGCGTTGGGGATGTCGAGCCCCGATTCGATGATCGTCGAGCAAACCAGCACGTCGGCCTCTCCCTTGACGAACTTCACCATCACGTCGGCGAGCGTCGACTCGGGCATCTGTCCATGGCCGACCACCACCCGCGCCTGCGGCACCAGCCGCTTGACCCGCTCCTCGGCCTTCTTGATCGTTTGCACCCGGTTGTAGACGTAGAAGACCTGGCCGCCGCGCTGCAGCTCACGCTGGATGACCTCCTTGATCAGGTCGTCGTCGTCGGCCGTCACGAAGGTCTTGATCGGCAGGCGCTCCTCGGGAGGCGTCTGGATGACGGACAGGTCACGGATGCCGGCCAGCGCCATATGCAACGTGCGCGGGATCGGCGTCGCCGACAGTGAGAGGACGTCGACCGAGGCACGGAGCTGCTTGAGCTTCTCCTTCTGCATCACGCCGAATCGTTGCTCCTCGTCCAGAACGACCAGACCCAGATCTTTGAAGCGCACGTCTTTCTGCAGGAGCCGGTGGGTGCCGATCACGACGTCGACCTCCCCGACCAGCAAGCGCCGCAGGACGTCGGTGGCCTCGGCGTCGGAGCGAAAGCGCGACAGCATGTCGACCTTGACGGGGAACGGCTGGAAGCGGTCGCGGAAGGTCAGGTAGTGCTGCTGGGCGAGCACCGTGGTCGGCACCAGGACGGCCACCTGCTTGCCGTCCATCACCGCCTTGAACGCAGCGCGAACCGCGAGCTCGGTCTTACCAAAGCCGACGTCGCCGCAGAGAAGGCGATCCATGGGGCGCGAGTCCTCCATGTCAACCTTGATCTCCTCCAGCACGCGGACCTGGTCCGGTGTCTCGTCGTACGGGAACGACTGCTCCAGCTCGTGCTGCCAGGGCCCGTCTTCCGAAAAGGCGTGGCCCTCGACGAGCTGCCGCTTCGAATAGAGGTCGAGCAAATCGCGCGCGACCTCCTCGACGGATTCGCGCACTTTGCGCTTCGCCCGGTCCCACTCGCCGCTCCCGAGCCGCTGCAACTTCGGCGTCGCATCGCCGCCGCCGACATATTTCTGCACCCGCTCCAGGTGCTCGACCGGCACGTACAGCTTGTCGCCCTCGGCATACTCGAGCTGCATGTACTCGCGCTCCTGACCCTCATCGCCCATCAGGCGCATGCCGGTGAAGCGGCCGATCCCGTGGTCGACGTGGACGATCAGGTCGCCGGGCTCGAACTCCAGCTCCCAGGTCGCCGTGCGCGCCCGCACCACGCCGCGCCGGACCCGCTGGCGCAGGCCACCGAAGAGGTCGGTGTCGCCGTAAACCTCGAGCTGCTGGGAGGGGACGCGGAACCCCTGCGCCACCGGCTGGTTGCCCAGGACGACCAGGCCCGCGGCCAGCGGCGTCTGCGACCAGACGAACACTCCGCCGGCTGGGTAGACGTCGCGATCCTCGAGCAGCTCGCGCAGCCGTGGCTCCTGCTGGGTCACGATCAGGAGGCGCGATTTTGCGCGCGCGTCGGTCCGCACCCGGTCGGAGAAGGCGTCGATGCGGCCGGCGTAGGCATCAACCGGCTCGAACCCGAGGTCGAGCGAGCCGAGCTCCGCGCCTCGAGCGACCTCGAGCCGGCGCCAACCGCCGGCAGCCTGCCGCAGGCTCGCCATCGATACCAGGCCGGGTCGCAATCCCTGCGGCAACTCGCCGCGCTCGATCTCGACGGCCATCAGCTCCTGGAGTTCCTGCTCGCGTTGTTCAGCCTGCGTCAGGGATCGCCGCCCATCGAGGGAAAGGATGAGGGCGTCCTGCGGCAGATGGTCGAGGAGCGTCGGCTGCGCGGGATCGAGATAGGCCTGGAAGCCTTCGATCCCGTCGAAGTAGG
>VBFX01000041.1 GCA_005889395.1 Chloroflexota bacterium | reverse complement strand
GCACTCAGTGGTCCCCTCAAGACCATCGCCCTCCTGTTGGTGGTTCTCGTCGGGTGCGCCTACGCCGCCTGGGCGCTCCGTCGGGTCCGGGTCCCCCTGGCCAGGGGATTGACCTTCCTCCTGCTCTGGTTCGCACTCCTGCCCTATGTCCACTCCTTCGACGCCATCCTGCTGCTCCCGGTGCTCGCCGTCCTCGTCGCTGCGGACCAGAACGGTTGGGGGGATGCCACGACCGAGGCGACCATCTGGGCCTTCGCCATCATCCCCTTCGCCTATTTCGTGGGTTGGCACGTCTTCTTCTTCAACGGCTTTACGGCCATCCCGATGGCGTTGCTCCTGCTCGCCTGGCACCGCCGGGTGATGATGCGACGTCCGGACGGGATCGCCCAGGCGCGGGCCGCGTGAAACGCTGGTACGGCGTCCGGCGCTTGTACGAGGCATCGTTTCGCGATCGGGTGCTGCTCGTGCTCGTGCTCAGCATCGGCGCCTATTACCTCACGTGGTCGGTCGTCCAGTGGCTGACCCTGACGCCGGAGAGCCTGCGCTTCGATTTCGTCAACTATTTCGGCGGCGCGCAGGCCGCCGCGCACGGCACGGACATCTACGCCGACTTCAAGCACTCCTGGGGGACCCAGGCGTGGGTGGTCGCCTACATCTACCCACCCTTCTTCGCGCTGGTGCTCGCGCCCCTCACCGCCTTCGGCCTGCTGGCCGCGGCGCGCATCTGGCTGCTGGCCGTGCACGTCGCCTTCTTCGGATCGCTGCTCCTCATGGTGCGGATCCATCCAGAACTCACGCGTAGCGGCCGGCGCCTACTCTGGCTCGCCAGCCTCGGCTTCATGCCGGTGTACCTCAACCTCAAATTCCAGCAGGTCGCCACCGTCTGGTTGCTGTTGATCACCGCGACGCTGTGGGCGGCGCTACGCCGCCGCACCGGTTTGGCCGGTGCCTTCATCGCGGCGGCCGCATCCCTCAAGGTCTCGCCCATCTTTCTGATCCCGTTGTTCGCGAGGCTGGCCCGCTGGCGCATCGCCGTCAGCGCCGGCGTGACGCTCGTCGGTCTGACGGTTGTCACCATGCTGGCGGCGCCGGGCAGCTGGCAATTTTTCACCGTCGTGCTCCCTCGCATCGGACTGGGGACCGCCAACTGGGACAACGGATCGATCGACGGCCTGGTGAGCCGCATCTCGGAGCTCGCACCCAATCTCTTTGGCAACGCGACCCAGACGGTGGCCAAGGTGATCATCGCCGCCGCCGCGATCGCGCTCATCGGCGTCACGCTCTGGTTCGCGCGCCACGGGGCCCAAGAGACATGGACCCTTCGCCTCAGCGTGTCGGCGCTGGTCACCGCGCTGCTGATCGTGAGCAGCGTCACCTGGCAGCACCACCTGGTGACCCTCCTGCTCCCGCTCGCCACCGGCATCGCCTGGATCACCGTCCGCCGGCCCGGCGCGCGCTACTCCTGGTGGCTGCTTGCCGCGTATGCGATGTGCTGGGTGGACCGCCGCGCCTTCCCCCTGCCGGCCGATATGCAGGTCCACTCCTGGACCGACGCGGCGCTGGTGCTGGCCGGCACCTCCGTCAAGCTGGTGGGGCTGCTCCTCCTGTGGACCCTGCTGCTGCAGATGCTCCGCGTCGAAGCCCGGCGGGCGTCGGTCAGGCGGCTCGACCAATCGGTGGCCGGCGCTGCTGCGCGGCCCGCTGCCTGAACTGCCAGCCGTACCAGGCGACGACCGCCGTCATGACGATGGGGCCCAGCGGGATATCGATACCGCGCAGGTCGATCAGGACCGCGAGGTCGATCGCGAGCAAGGCCGGCAATGGATTGGGCAACGCACCCTGGCGGTACAGCACGATGGCGAGCCACGCCGGCACCACCAGGATCAAGAGGTCGTGGGGCAGCGCGTGGGGTGAGGCCAGCACCGCGAGCGCGCCGGCAAGTGCGGCGAAGCCAATCACGGAAGGGGGGCGGCGCCAGGCCAGCCAGCAGAGCGCCATGAGCACCGCCAGAACGGCCTGGTTGGCGCTGAGCGCGTTGTGGACCATCGCGCTCAAGCCGCCGGCGCCGCCGGCCAGCGGGCTCAGCAGGATGATGGCGCCGCCCGTGGCCGCGGCCCCCAGCGACCGCCAGCGTCGGGCCGCGAAGAGGATGGCGAGATAGACGGGCAGGTATTGCGGTTTGACGGCGAGCAACATCCCCGCGCCGGCGGCGAGCGCGGGCGTATCCGCGCGCAGCGCCAGCACGATCATGGTGGCGCCGAGCAAGAGCCACGCGGTCGGCTGCCCCTCCGTGAACGCACCCCAGGTGGGAACGGCGGCCAGCACACCGAGCACCGCCAGGCCGATGTATTTCCCTCCCCCGCTTGCCGGGCCCGTCGGCCCACGCGAGCGGCGCTTTAGTGCCATGCGAGCGTTTGAGACGTTCGGGGAGGGCAGGGTGGGGGCTCCGCGCTGCAAGAGCAGGAGCGCGATCAGCATGAGGGCGGCGCTGAGGAGCTGGCAGAGGTGAAAGGCGACCTCGAACGGCAGCAGCGACAGGACGGCGTAGGGCAGCGCGGCCGCCAGCGGCAGGCTGAATGGCAGGCGAGGGTCGATTGCCCCATCAGGCACGACCCCGCGCATGATCGCGCCCAGCTTCGCCTGGTCGTAGGGAGCCGCGAGATGGCCCTGCCGTACCAGCACACCCGCGCTGTAGTTGATGGTGAAGTCGGAGCTCATCCTCGACGCGGGCGACTGGGTGAGGATGACGGCCAATCCGGCGGCGGCCAGGGCCACGGCCACCGCGAGCATCGCTCGATCCATCGGCCGTCTCACGGGCGCACCCGAAAGAGCGCGGCCGTATCCTCGAGATCGATCATCTCCAGAGCGGGATCCGGGGCGAGCCGCGCGGCGAAGCCCGCGTCAGTGGTGAGCACGTAGTCGATGCCGTTTGCGTGCAGGAACGTCGCCCGACGGGTGGCGCCCCAGGTGGTGAAGAAGGCAAGCGCGTCGTCCGACTTGCGGCGGGCGTCGATCGTCATCTCCGGATGGCCATTGAACGCGCGCGCATCCGTCTGCGCCGGGACGAAGATCCCGTCGAGATAGGTGGTCAGCACCACATCATGCGCCGACACGTGGGGAGCGAGGCGCGCGAGCAGGGCGGCCTCGGCATGGCTCTCGTACTCGGCATATGGATCGAGACGGAACGCCGCGATCCAGTACGGCTGCGCCAGGGTGACGATGCCATACAGGCTCGATGCCGCGAGCGTGAGCGCCAGCACCCGGCGGCGCCAACGGACATCGCGCACGCGGCGAAGCACGACGAGAAGGCCGGGGGCGGCGCACAGGCCAAAGGGCACCGAGCTCGCCATGAAGCTGCGACCGAGGGTGCCGCTCAGGCCGGGGAGAAACATGAAGACCGTCATTCCCACGATCCAAAGCGCGGGAAGCACGAGATCACCGCGCAACCGCCGGCTCACGAAGGCGATGATGATCAGTCCGCTGGCAACGAGGTGCGAGAGCACCAGGAAACCAAACGGGTCCCCGACATCCAGTGAGGTACGGACGACGCGCACGGCATCCGGGGTCGTCGCCCAGACCCAGAGCAGGTAACCCAGGTAGGGCAGCTGCACGACCGCCGCCGGGACAACCAAGGCGACGGCTCGCCGCTGATGGCGCAGCAGCGCCCAGCCGGCGACGGTCACGAGAGCCAGCAGCGCGAGCTGCGGGTAGATCAGCTGCAGGCCGACGACCGCCAGCACGCCGATCGCCACCAGGCGTGGGTCGCGGCGATGACGCAGCCGCAGGGCGACCACCATCGTCCAGCAGAACAACGCCAGCGCCCAGGGCAGGTGCGGCGCCATGGAGACCAGGTCGGCGACGCTGCTCCCCGGCGAACTCATCTCGGTCGCATGGGTCGTGAGCGGGCCGAGGTGGATGTCGCGCGGCAGCACGGCGCCAATCCCCCCGCCCAAGACGCAGAGCGCGAAAGCCCAACGACGCAGGAGATGAGGCCGGAAGATTTCCTTGACCAACAGGTAAACGGCGGTCAGCAGGGCCGCGGCGGCGAGCAGTCGTGCCGCGTGATAGAGCCAGGGCCCCGATGCCCAGCCGACGAGATGGGCCGGCCAGAGATACCAGGGGTAGAGCAGGATCCCCGGCAACGTCTCTGCGGTGTATGCCGGGTGGAAGAGCCAGGCACCGCGCCAGCCCGCGCGCCACATCGATTGGTACACGTAGGCATCGCGCGCGATCACCACGTAGCCGGGGAACACACTGCCCGACGGGACGCGAAGCGCGGCGAGCAGGATCGGCGGCATCGTCAGCAGCCCGACGCCGGCAGTGAATACAAGGGACCGGCGCCAGGCGAACCGCGGCAACCGTGCCCGCGGCGAAATGCGTTCCGCCTCCCATTGCCGATGCGCGACGGCCATCAGGCAGAGAGTCGCTCGGCCTCGAGGGCCGGCGCCGGCGCGAGGCTCAGGCCACCGAGCGGCAAGACCAAGAGGAACAGCGTGATGACCACGGCGGCATAGTTGTCGTTGAAGAAGCGGGCGAAGAACGTGAAGGCGAGCAGCACGGCCGCGTAGCCGGCCATCCAGCGCCCGATCGTCGGGCGGCGCAGGAAGGCCCGAGCGGTCAGCCAGAGGACCGGCAGCGCGGCGGCGAGCTGGAAGATCAGAAAGGGAAAGGCGTCGGTCCGGCGCGCGATGACGTGGAATGTGTAGAGGAGGTCGCCGAACCCGTAGCCGGCGATGGGATAGGCATCCGCAACGCCGCCGCTGGTATAGAGCACGACATCCGTCCAGAAGGCGCGCGGGCTGCCAAGAAAAAACGGCACGATGGTCGCGATCGGCGTCAGTGCCAGCGCGGCCAGGCTGGTGACGACCTCGCGGCGCGAGTGCTGGGCGCGCCAGCGGATCACGAGCACGAGGAGCAGAAACGGCACCGCCATCCATGCGAAGGGCTTTAAGGCGACGGCGACGCCGAGGGCGCCGGCCGCGAGTGTCGGATGGCCACGCGCGAGCAGCGTGAGGGTGAGAAGCACGATCGCGAGAAACTGGATGTCGGTCCGGCCCGACCACAGGTAGAGCGTGATCATCGGGCTCGCGTAGACGGCCGTGATCAGCAGGAAGCGGCGTTCCGAACCGATGGGTAGCGCGACGATCGCGATCAGTCCAATGACGCCAAAGGCCATCAGGACGAGGCGATAGTCGAAGGGAACGCCGAGTGCGTCGGTCAGGAGGCGGAACGGGATGCCGGCGAGAACCGTGAGCGGGTAGTAGGCCAGGTGATGCAGGGCGGGGTTGGGGCCGGGTGTCAGGTCCCAGCCGAACGCGGCCATCGGGGTGTTGGACCAGTCCACGCCGTAGATCGGTTGCCCCTTGAGCAGGCGGTCGACGGCGGACTCCAGCTGGAGCAGCCCATCATGCTCCATGGTCAGGCCGATGCGCGGGCGCTGCAGGATGCCGATCAGGGTCGGACCGATTGCGGTCAGCAAGCCCAGCAGCGAGATGCCCCACAGCTTGAGGCGCCACTGACGTGTGCTGGCGCGCAGGAGGAGCAAGAGGGCAAACAGCGTGGCGGTGCTGGCGACGGCGAGCCAGATCCCGTAACGCTCGCGTAGCACCCAGAGCAGCAGCACTTGCAGTCCGCCGAGGATGCCGAGGTACCCCACGGGAGTGGTCAGCCGGGTGGCGGCCCGGGTCAGTGAGGCCCGAACTCCACCGCCCGGCGAGGGAGCCCCAGCCATGACGACGGTGTAACGCCGAGTGTGAGGAACCCCTTCTCCGGCCCGTTATAGCTGGGCAGTGTCGACGCCTCCCTTCGCGGCCCCGGCCGCAACGGCCACCCCGGCCGTCCGGAAGGTTCGAGCGGCCTTCGTCGCGCAAGCCGCGCTGGTGGCGGCCCTCGTGATTACGCTCCGCTGGCTCCGGCCACCAGCGTGGGCACTGACGGCGATCCTCTGCGCCACCGCCACCTTCTATCCCCTCTGGGTCGATGCGGTCCAGGGCCAGGCCAACCTGCTCGTCGTTCTCCTGGTCACCGCCGGGATCGTGGGCATCGTGCAGGGCAAGGCGAAGTTCGGCGCCGCGCTCGGCGTGGCGGCTGCGCTGAAGTTGACCCCTCTGCTCCTGCTCGCCTGGCTCCTCCTCGACCGCCGCTTCCGGGAGGCGGGCTTCATGCTCGGCGCCTTGATCGCCCTCACCGCCGCCGCGGCCCTGCTGCGCTTCGACGACACGCTGATCTTCTTTCGACAGGTCGTCCCTGCGCTGGCGCCCGGCACGGCGGTCTATGCCAATCAATCGCTGCAGGGCGTCATCGCCCGCGTGGCAACCACCAATCCATACACGCCCCCATGGACGGTTGTGCCATGGGCCTACCTGGTCGCGCCCACCTTGATCCTCACGTTCATTGGGCTCTGGGTTGTGCGGACGCGCCGTCAGCCGGCGATGCTGCGCGCAGCCGCCTTCCTTCCCCTCGTACCGCTCGCGTCGTCGGTCACCTGGCCGCATCACCTGGTTCTTCTTCTACCGGTCATCTGGTTCGGCTTCATCGCGATCGCCGGGCGCGGTTGGCCGCTCCCATCGACGATCGCGATGGGCCTTCTGCTGCTGCTCTTCAGCGTTGTCGCCCGCTGGCCGGTCGGTCCCGCCTTCAACCAGCCCGGCTTTCGCGCGGCTCAGACGGCTGACCCGGCCGTGTTCGTCGTGGCCAACGCCTTGTTGTTCGCGACACTGGCCCTCTTTCTACTGGCCCCATGGCTGCTGCGCTCCCGCTGAGTCGACCGTCGGCCGCACCGCTGCCGGTGTCACGGCAATGGCCGCGATTCGCGCTCGTCTTCGCTGCGATCGTCGCGATCATCTCGCTCCTTCCCTATCTCCTTGCCTATCTCTGGAGCCCGCCGGGACATCATTTCGCCGGTTTCTTCTTCATTGCCGACGATGCCACGACCTACCTCGCCAAGATGCGCCAGGGAGCGGACGGCGCATGGCTCTGGAACGACCCCTACACCAGCGAGCCCCACGGCGGCGTCTTCCTCTTTTCCTTCTACCTGCTGTTCGGCCACCTGGCGGCGCTGCTTCATTTGCCGCTGATCGCCGCCTATCACCTGGCCCGTATCTCCGGCGCGATCGCCCTCGTACTCGCCGTTGAC
>VBFX01000040.1 GCA_005889395.1 Chloroflexota bacterium | reverse complement strand
GGCCGACGCGCTTGCGGTGATAGGGCGGATCGAGATACCCGGATTCCGCCTGCAGCAGGAAGACCGTGGACTCGTCGTTTGTCCAGCTCCACCCCGTCGCCGATTTCGCAAACTCGCGGTAGCCCAGATCATTCAGGAATGCCGCCCAGAACTCGCCGCTGCGTTCGAGGTCGGAGACCGAGATATCGAGATGCTCCAGGCTGCCGTCTTTGATCGCCACTAGGCCCCTCCCACCTCCGCATAACGCCGCTCGGCCAGCCATTGGAGCCGCCACGTCGCCCCCTGCGTCTCGTAGAACGTTACCGCGGCGCGCAATGCCTCGCTCGCGGCCGGCGATCCGGTCCTCGACCATTGCCACGCCAGCTCGTGCGCGAGCAGCAACCAGCCCCGCTCGAGGTACGTCCGCGCGGCGCGCGCGAACGATGCGTCGGCGGCGTTGCGGTTGCCATCGAGGAGAGCCGCGATGGCCCCCGCGTGATCGACCGCAGCCTCGTACATCGCTCCGCCGGCTGCCACGGTTGGATCGTCGATCCATCGGCTGAGAACCCGGCGATCACCGGCCAGCAGGGCAGCAGGCAAGACAACGCGACTCGCCAGCGCGAAGTCTTCGACATCGTAAAGACTCGGTGGTCGCGGTTCAAAGATCGGCCTGAAGCTCTCGAGGACGGCCGCAGCGCGGCCTTCCGCAAGGTGCAGATTCGCCTCATGCGCCGCCGCCCAGAGTAGCGCCCTCCAGGTCTCGGTCGTGCGCAGACGCGCCGTGGCATCGGTAAGCTGCCGCCCTCCGGCCTCCGGCCCGTCGATTTCGATGGCGACGCTGGCCGCGATCGGTCCAACGCTCGGATAAACTACCGGCGCATCGTCGGACCACCGAGAGCGAATCAGGTCCGACAATGCACGGGCGCGATCCCAGCGGCCGGTCAACCAGTTGACCCAAGCGACCCCGTAACGAAACACAATCCCTTCCGGGATCGCGAGGCGGTCGGCGTAGTCGCGGCCCGTCTGCAGAATCCGCTCGCGCTCGGCCTCATCCGACTCGCGGCAGCGACGAACGTAGAAATCGGTGTACATGCTGAGCACAGCGTCGTCGTCCCAGAGCGCAAGCTCGAGCTGCTCCCGGATGTGGGCCTCTTCCTTCGCTTGCCAGCCGGGGCGGTGCTGGTACTGGAGTTGAAGGCGAAGGGCAAACAACTCCTGTCCCCGCCTTCCGGCGCGACGCGCCTCGCTGAGCGCGCGCTCGACCCAGGCTGCTCCGCGATCGTCCTCGAGGTAGAGGTACGCGCGCCGAGCCAGGCCGCTGGCAATCCGCGCCAGCGTTGCCGGTTGGTCGAGCGGCTCGGCTGCCGCCCACGACGCCTGCCACGAGGCGTACTCCTCTCGCCCCCACGGCAAGACGAAGGTCCGGCGCAGGGTGATCCGAGCGACATCGTCCTGCGAGCCGATCGAGCGGGCCAGGTCGAGCGCCTCCTGGTAGGTTGCCGTGGCCTTCTTCACGAAGAGGTCGCGTGCGTAGGCGCGCCCAAGACCTTCCAGCGCCCGCATACGGTCGACGGTCGACGGCTGTGACCACTCGACGGCGTGTTCGTAGATCCGGGCCGCCTCTTCGGCCGCAGAAAGTCGCAGCGCGCGCTCACCTGCCTTCATCGCGAAGGGGAGCGCTCGGTCGGCCAGGCCTGCCGCGCCGAGGTGCTGCGCAATGTCGCCGGCGTATTCGGGATCGTCCTTGTGCAAGCGTTCCATCGCCTCGCCCACGCTGCGGTGCAAGGCGCGTCGCTCCCGAGTCATCAGGTCTGAGAGGATGGCTTCTCGAATCAGCGCGTGCCGGAATGCCAGGCCGTCGTCGTCTTCCTGAACGAGATGCTCCTCGACGCCGGCCCGGGCGCCTTGCAGTAGGGCTGCCTCCTCGCCCATGAGCGGCTCGAGGATGTCGTAGTTGGCGCGGGCCCCGGTCACGGCGAGGTACTGAAGAAGACGCCCGGCATTGTCGCCGGCACGAGCGACCCGTTGTAACACGGTCTCGGCGACCGAGGCGGGCACAGCGGAGCGGCCGAGTTGGTGTGTTTCCGCCAGCTCCTCGAGGAAGAGTGGGTTGCCTTCAGCGCGGTGGTTGATCGCTTCCATTTCAGACGGGGACGCCGCCTTCAGGGTCGGAAGCCGCTGAAGCAGATCGAGGGCGTGGGCCGCCGATAGCGGCGCGAGGGCAATGGTGACGACATCGGATCGACGCGCGAGCGCTGCCAGGAATGGTCGGATGCGGTGCCGGCGATGCAGCTCATCGCTTCGATAGGTGGCAGCGACCAGATAGGGCGTCGGCTCCGCCTCCCCGATCAGGAACTGGAGCATGGCCACCGTTGCCTCGTCCGCCCAATGCAAGTCTTCGACAACGAGGACCGTCGGTCGCGCGCGAGCATACTGCCGAAGCAGGCGGAGAAACGCGCCGAAGAGACGGTCTCGATCCGGCGCCTGTTGCCTCGACGCGGCGCTCTCGGGTGCCAATGCCAGCAGCTCGGGGACCACGCCCTGCAGCGCGGCCTCGCCATGCGGCTCCCGGATGATGCTGCGGACGATCGCCACGAAGGGCTCGTACGGTGGTGGCGCTTCAGAAAGCCCGCACGCCCCGTAGAGCAGCGCGGGTGCCGATCCGAACAACGCCTCGCGAAGCAGGCGCGACTTGCCGATGCCGGCATCGCCGGCGATCATCACCGTGCCTCCGGTGGCGCCCACCCTGCCCTCCCCCGGAGGGGGAGGGTTCGGGGAAAGCGCGGCCACACGGGACCTCAAGAGTGCGAGCTCGTCGTCGCGCCCAACCAGTGACGACCCGGGTGCCTCCAATCGCGCAGGCTGCGGAAAAGGAATCGCGCTGCCTTCGATCAGCGCCGCGCTATCAGTCGGGGACACGTCGCTCCAGACAACCTCATAGAGACGAACCGGCTCAGAGAGGCCCTTCAGTGTGACCGGCCCCCGGTCGCGCATCGGAAAGGGAGCGCCGGTGCGAACCAGGGCCCGCACGACTTCTGAGATCAGCAGCTGGCCGGCGCCGGCGGCGGCGCCGATCCGCGCCGCCACGTTGACGGCCGACCCAATGAAGTCGTCGTCCTGCGCCACCGGTTCTCCGGCGTGCAATCCGATGCCGACTCGCATCGGGAGATCAGGCTGGGCCTGGGTGCGTACGGCGGCGTCGCTGAGGATCGCGGCGCCACATGCAATCGCCTGACGGGCCGACGGAAAGACCACGAACATAGCATCGCCCTCGACCTTGATCTCGGCCCCGCTCGTTTCCCGAACGCGCTGGCGGATCAGCTTTCGATAGGCAGCCACGAGATCGGCGGCGACCCGGTCGCCGTGCCGCTCGACGAAGGCCGTGTAGTCCCGGAGATCGGCGAACAGGAAAGTCCGGGTGCCTTCTGCTATCGAGCCCCCAGACGCGGGTGCAAGCGCGTACACGTCACCTCGCATCGACGGCGGACATGAGCCAGTGCTCGGACTTCGCGATGTGACGGGCCGGATCCGGCTGCATCTGCGTCCGCTCAGGGGAGGCGTAGTAGGCAGCGTCGGCTTCTTCCCAGGTCTTCGGGCCGTCGTAGCGAAGGATCCAGACGAATTGATCGGACTCCGTCGTCCAGGCGCCAAGGATCTCGAATCCACTCCGGCGTCGGAGCGGAGCGACCAGGCGCCCCCATTCCTCAAGCCAGGACGCCATCTCGCCCGGCTTGATCGTGTACATCCGCAGTTGATCCGGCATGTCCAGCGCGGTTCGGAGTTTAGGCTATAGGCGAAATTGCCCTCCCCCGCGTGCGGGGGAGGGTTAGGCTGGGGGCTCTGTCTCCAGAGTTTCGCGTATGGATCGAAGATAGGCCGCTTCATCCGCAGGGTGGAGCGGCCCTTTCTGACGAAGCCGTTCGACAGCGATCCCAGCCATGAAGCTGGCGAGCGGGGCGAATCGCCGCTCCTTCGTATGCGCCGATACGCGGGCCAGTTCGAGAACCTCGTCGGCCACCGACTGATCGATCTCCGGCGGGGCGATCGTGGTCCCGCGGGCTTCGGCGGCGTCCGCGAACCGGCGGCCTAGCGCCTCGAACCAGGCGTTCATCTATTCGCCACCGTATCACGCCCCCACCCTGCCCTCCCCCGCGAGCGGGGGAGGGTTAGCGAGAACGCGGTTGACAGCCCACTAGCCCGGTGAGTACGCTGACCTTTAGTCGCCTGCAAACGCCATTCCCTGGAGGAATTGGGTGCCACAGGTCACGCGCCGCGACTTTCTGAAGATCGGCGCCGCCGGGACGGGTGCGGCCGGCCTCACCGCCCTCGGGTTCAACATGGCCCAGGCCGTTGCGGCCAAGCAGAGCTTCCACATCGCGGGCGCCAAGGAGTCGCACTCCGTGTGTCCGTATTGCGCGGTCGGCTGCTCGCTCGTCGCCTACACCAAGACAAACAGCGATGGCTCGACCCAATTGCTCCAGATCGAGGGCAATCCGGACAGCCCCGTCAACGAGGGACGGCTCTGTCCGAAGGGTGCCACCGCCATGCAGCTCGCCACCAGCGCGCGCCGGGTCGAAAACCCGATGTATCGCGCACCCGGCTCCGATAAGTGGCAGCAGATCACCTGGGACGACATGCTCAACAAGCTGGCCCAGCGCGTCAAAGACGCTCGCGACGCCAGCTTCGTGGCGCAGGATGCGTCCGGCAACACGGTCAACCGCACGGAGGGGATTGCCTTCGCCGGCGGCGCCGCCTTCAGCAGCGAGGAAGGGTACTTCGCGACGAAGGTGATGCGCGGCCTCGGCCTGGTGCATCTAGAACAGCAGGCACGGGTTTGACACGGCCCCACGGTGGTCAGTTTGGCCGCCACATTCGGGAGAGGGGCTATGACCAACCACTGGCGCGACATCAAGCACACGGACCTCATGTTGATCAATGGCGCCAACCCGGCCGAGGCGCATCCGGTCGGCTTCCAGTGGTTCCTCGCCGCTAAGAACGACCCCAAGCGCGGGCCCGGTTCGGGCGGGGGCGCCAAGATCATCCACGCCGACCCGCGATTCACCCGCACCTCGGCGATGGCCGACATCTATGCCCGCATCCGGACTGGCACC
Organism: Chloroflexota bacterium; assembly: GCA_005889395.1. GTDB lineage: Bacteria > Chloroflexota > Dormibacteria > CF-121 > CF-121 > CF-13. The sequence continues at coordinate 284 of VBFX01000040.1, read as the reverse complement.
GACGTCGCCTACTTCGGCGGGCTGATCAACTACGTTTTGCAGAACAACCTGCATCACCAGGAGTACGTCCTCAACTACACCAACGCCTCGTTCCTGGTGAAGAAGGAGTTCGGGTTCACGGATGGGCTCTTCACCGGCTACGATCCCAAGACCCGCAAGTACGACATCTCGTCGTGGGGCTATCAGATCGACGCCGCGGCGAGCGCCGCCTACAACACGGCGCATCCGCCCGCGGGCGGGGCGGTCGCCTCGCTGGCGAAGCGCGACATGACACTGCAGGACCC
>VBFX01000039.1 GCA_005889395.1 Chloroflexota bacterium | reverse complement strand
CGCTCGCGACCTCAGCCGTCGCCGGCTTGGCCAGTGCCAACCGCTACTCGGCGCTGTTCGTGATCGCCGCCCTCGTCACGATGCCGGTGTTGATCTTTGGCAGCCTGGCGCGCTGGCGATACCCGGGATCCGATGCCATCGGTAGGCTCACTCCCGAATGTTGAACTTCCTGGCGCGCAACCTCGACAGCCTGCTCGCGACCTATGGCTACCTGGCGGTCTTCGTCTTCGTGGGCATCGAGAGTATCGGCATTCCAGTTCCGGGAGAGACGATGCTGGTTACCGCCGCGATTTACGCCGGGACGACGGGCCGGCTCTCGATCTTTTGGGTCATCGTTGCTTCGGCGGCGGGCGCGATCGTCGGGGACAACATCGGCTACCTGATCGGCCGAACCGGCGGCTACCGGCTGGTGAAACGCTACGGACGCTACATACGGCTGGAGGAGGACCGGCTTCGGCTTGGCCAGTACCTGTTCGACAAGCACGGGTCCAAGGTGGTGTTCTTCGGGCGGTTTATTTCTGTACTGCGCATCTTTGCGGCCTTCCTCGCCGGGGTCAACCGCATGCGCTGGCGCCGCTTCCTCTTCTTCAATGCGGCGGGCGGCATCATCTGGTCGACGCTCTACGGTGTTGCCGCCTACCTGCTCGGCCAGCAACTCCTGCGTCTTTCCGGGTCCATCGATCTGGCCCTTGCGATCATCGGGGTCGCGGTGGTCATCGCGGCGATCGTGTTTTTGCGGCGAAATGAGGCGCGCCTCCAGCGCGAAGCCGACGCGGCACTGACCGGGCCGCTCGAACCGCGGAGCTAACCAGCCTGGCGGCGGTCCGTCTCGAACAGCTTGGCCAGCAATTGCAAGAGCTGTTTCTGTTCAGCGGGCGTCAACCGTTCCAGGAAATGCGGCGGCTGCGCCAGCAGCTCCTCCAACGACGCTCGAAGCCGCTCACCCTCCAGCGTCAGCGCCAGCAGGCGAAAGCGCCGGTCCGAGGCGTCCGCCCGGCGCTCGATCAGGCCGCGGGCCTCGAGTGAGTCGGCCAGGGCGTTGATATTGGACGGATCGTAGTGGAGCCGGCGGGCGAGCTCGCGCTGCGACTGCGGCGTGCCCAGTTCGCGGATCAGCTTGCCCTGCGACATGGAGAGGCTGCATTCGGCGACTCGGGCCGTGAAATCGTCTCGCAGACTGGCAAAGGCGTCGTCCCGGAGCAGCTTCCAGAGCGCCTTCGCCGGCTTGCCTTCGACTTTCGTGGTCACACATGGAATATACCCGCCCGGTCAATGGTTTATTCATGTGAATCGTTCAATGATCTCGACAAGCATTGGAGGCAGAGACATGGCGTTTGTTCCCTACTGGATGAATCCGGCTCGAGCGAAGGAAGCGATCGAGGCTGGCCAGGCAATCGTCCTGGACGTCACCTCGCAATTCATCGAGGGTGCCGTCCGTGGGAGGATTCCGGGAGCGGTTTGGGTGTCGCCCCGCGAGATCCTCAACCACAATCGGCACGCCGCCGACGTGGTCAAGGAGCTGCCCGGTCTTTCCCGCGACAAGACCATCATTGCCTACTGCACCTGCCCCGATGAGGAAGCCAGCGCCCGCCTGACACGCGTCCTGCGCGACGAGGGGTACGACGCGTGGATGCTCGACGGCGGATTGCCGGCGTGGCGCGCGGCGGGTTATCCGATGGAACTGAACCAGGCCGCCTGAGCGGCAACGGAGGAAGCGTTCATGGCAAAGACGTGGCTGATCACGGGGAGTTCCCGCGGTTTCGGGTGGGAGCTCGCCAGGGCCGTCCTCGAGGACGGCGATCACGTGGTGGCGACCGCGCGCCGGCCCGAGCAACTCGGCGATCTCGTCCGACAGTACGGTGAGCGGGTGCGCACCTGTGCGCTCGACGTCACGGACGCCGCGGCGGGGCGGGCGGCCGTCAGGCTGGCGGTCGACGCGTTCGGCCGCCTGGATGTCGTCGTCAACAATGCCGGTTACGCCATCTATACAGCGATCGAAGACATGCCGGACGACGTCTTCCGGGCGCAGATCGAGGCGAACCTCTTCGGGGTGGTCAACGTCACGAAGGCGGCACTGCCCGTGCTGCGCACGCAGCGCTCGGGTCACTTCATCCAGTTCTCGTCCATCGGTGGCCGCGTCGGTGGCACGCCAGGGCTGAGCGCATACCAGACCGCGAAGTTCGCCGTCGAAGGCTTCTCAGAGGTCCTCAACAACGAAGTCAAACCACTCGGCATCAAAGTCACGATCATCGAGCCCGGTGCGTTCCGCACCGACTGGGCCACGCGCACCATGCCGGTCAGTGAGGACTACGAACAGTCGGTGGGCGCGATGATCCGCTCACGTAGCGCGACCGACGGCAGGCAACCGGGTGACCCGGCCCGAGCCGCCGAGCTCATCATCGGGATCGCCCGCCTCGACGAGCCGCCGCTGCGCCTGTTGCTCGGCGCCGCCGCGCTCGAGTCCGCCGAAAAGGCCTCCAGGGCCCGGGGCGCGGAAGCGGACGAATGGGCCGCGGTGAGCCGCTCCGCCGACTTCGGGGCCGGTCCGCCGAGTGAGCCGTTCCGCGTTCGATCGGCGGCGACGGTATCCGGCTGAACGAAGCCAAGCCATAATCAGCCTATGGCGCGTGCGGTATGGTCGGGGACGATCAGCTTCGGCCTGGTGAGCGTCCCGGTCCGCCTGTATCCGGCGACCCGACGGAAGGACGTGCGCTTCCATGAGATCGACCGCATCAGCGGCCAGCGAGTCCGCCACCAGAAAGTCATCGAAGCGCCTGCCCCCACCCCGACCCTCCCCCGCGAGCGGGGGAGGGAGATTGCCGCGAGAGGGGAGGGTGCCCTTGAGCCCCAACCCAGCCTCGGGCAGAGGGGGATGGGGTCGTATCAGCAGCCACGGGGAAGCGAGTCAGTTCGACCGAAGCCGCAGTCGGTCAGCGCGGGTGATGTGGTCAAAGGGTTCGAGGTCGCCAGGGACCGCTACGTGACAGTCGATCGTGAGGAGCTGGAAGAGCTCGCCCCGGAACGAACGCGAGCCATCGATGTCGAACAGTTCGTCGATGCCGCCGCTGTCGACCCGGTTTACTTCGACGTCAGTTATTACGCGGTGCCCGACCGGGACTACGTGCGAGCTTATGGGCTGCTGGTCGACGCGATGCGCGAGACAGGAAAGATCGCGATCTGCTGGTTCGTGCTGCGCCGCAAGCGATACCTTGCCGCGTTGCGCCCGCAGGGCCGGCTGATGGTGCTGACCACGATGTTCTACGCCGATGAAATTCTGCCGACCGCCGGGCTGGAACCCGCCAGGCCGGGGGACCTGCGGAAAAACGAACGCGAGATGGCGGCACTGCTGATCACCACGCTGTCCGGACCGTTCGAGCCCGAGCGCTACCCGGATCAGTACCGCCAGCGGCTCACCGCCCTGATCGAGGGCCGGGCGGCGTCAGCCCGGCCGGCGGGGATCGAGGTGCCGGCAGGAACCGGGGTGCAGGACCTCATGTCGGCGCTGCGGGCCAGCGTCGAGCAGGCCCGAGTGGCGTCTAGGAGCCACGCCAAGCCGGCAGCCAAGCGCAAGCGAAAGAGCGCCTGAGGGTCGTCGCCGACGTTCAGTGCCCGGTGCGCTCGCCGACGGCCGCGCTGTACGAGATCCACGGACCCCGCCGGCCGCCGTGGCGATCGTAGAAGCGCTGGGCGTCGCGGTTGTCCTCGGCGGTAACCCAGTCGAGCCGGGCGTAACCCTGCGCCGAAGCATATGCCAGGCTGGCGTCGAAGAGCGCCGCGCCGGTGCCGCGATTGCGAGATGACGGGTCGACAAAGAGGTCGTTCATGACCAGAATGCGATCGGCGATCAGCGTGTCGAGACAGGCGTAGAGGCTGGCGAAGCCGTGAAGGCGGCCTCCCTCCTCGGCCACGAGCTGGACACCGAGCGTCGAATCCCGCTGAAGGAGATCGACCATGGCCTCGACTTTGGAGCCGGCAGGGAAGGGGACGCGGTAGAACGCGAAATACCCCCTGATCAACTCAAGAAGTTGCGGGCGGTCTTCAGCTTCGGCGGGACGGACGACCATCGCGCCAGCCTAGCATCACACTGATGACATCTATAAGGATGCCGGCCGGCCACGCCCACGTCGCGGGCATGGCGACGGCGCTGCCGGCGATCACCGCCACCGTGGACGAGGTGTGGGATGCGCTCGGCCGGGCCCGCGGGCGGCGCCTGCCAAGGCTGCAGGGCGAGGAAGGGGCCCGGACCCGCTACTTCGCGCAGCCACTGGCCTCCCTGATGGAGCGGCGCACCCAGAGTCAGCAGACGGACGCCTATCTCGACCACGCGCGGGTGCTCGCCCGCCGGGTGTGCTGCACGGCGCTCGAACGAAGCGGGATCGCTCCGTCCGACATCGGCCTCGTGATCGGCATCTCCTGCACCGGCGTCGTGCTGCCGTCGCTCGACGCCGAGCTGATCCCCTTGATCGGCCTGCGGCCGGAGGTTGCCCGGCTGCCCATCACCGAGCTCGGTTGTGGTGGCGGAGTGGCAGGCCTGGCGCGGGGCCTGGACTACCTGCGCGCCTACCCGCATCGCACCGTGCTGCTCTTTGCCGTCGAGATCCCCTCGCTGACGTTCCAGCCCGACGATCGGTCGGTCGACAACCTGGTGGCCGCGATGGTCTTCGCCGATGGCGCCGGAGCCCTGGTGCTGCGTGGTGATGATGGCCAGCGGGGCTGGACCCTGGAGCACGCCGGTACGGTCCTCGTGCCGGAAGGCGCCCGTCACCTGGGATACGAGTTGCGCGACGGCGGCCTTCGCGTGATCCTCAGCCGCGAGCTTCCGGATGTCGTAGAGGCGCGTCTGCGCGGCGCGGTCGACACCTTCCTCGAGGAGGCCGGGCTCCGTCTGGCCGACATCGATGCGGTGGCGGCACACCCGGGAGGCCCGCGCATTGTCGACGCTATGGAGCGCGCTCTCGACCTGCCTCCACAATCGCTGACGACCTCGCGATCGGTATTCGCCCGCAATGGCAACGCGTCGAGCGCCGGCATCTTCTTCGTGCTCGAGGAGATGCAGCGCTGCGGAACACGGGGTCGGGTACTGGCGATCGCCCTGGGACCGGGGCTCTCGATCGAGCTGGCGCTGATGCGGCTCGCGTGAGCCCGGTTCATTACGCGCAGGTCCTGCTTGCGTTTGGTGCCCAGCGTGGACTCGAGTTGCTCTACTCCGCCCGAAACGAGCGGTTGATCCGCAGCCGTCAACCGTCGGCGCCCCAGGCGAGCGAGCGAGTCTTTCGAGGGATCGCCCTCGTCAACCTCGGATTGGGCGGTGGCGCTACGGTTGAGCGTGATCGCCAGCTTGCGCGGCGCGTGGACGGTGCGCGCCGTTGTTCCCAGTGACTTGCCGGTGGTTGATCGCGGTCCGTACCGCTTCATCCGCCACCCGAACTACGTGGCGCTCGGATTGGAGTTCCTCGGCCTGCCCCTGATCGGGGGCGCCTACCTCAGCGCGGCCGGGTTAGGGCTGGCCAACGCGGTCCTGCTGCGGCGGCGCATCGCGGATGAGGAAGCGCTCCTGATGGCCATTCCCGAGTACCGGCACCGGATGGCCCACAAGCCGCGCTTCGTTCCGCGGCTCAGTGCCCGCTGAACATCCGGATCCACTCCCGCGGCGTGATGCGGTTGAAGCCCCAGTAACCGAAGCCGATCCCGAGTAGCGTCGTCAGCGTCTGGGGCGCCCGCTCGTGGCTGCGCATGGCGCGCTCGACCAATGCGGGAGTGCGACTCAGCCGGAGGAACAAGGCCGCCACGCGGCGCGGATCTTTCGTGATCCGGCGGTGCGCCTGCCGGTAGGTCCGCTCAGGATTGACTGACTCCAGCGCGGCCGCGAATGCTCGTGCCTGGCGCAACCCGGCGGCGACCCCCTCGCCGGTGATCGGGTCGGTGAAGCCCGCCGCATCGCCGATCAGGAAGACGCCGTCCTGCGCGACCGTCGATGCCTGGTGCCAAAAAGGGCCCACCGCCGAGACCGAACCAACCAGGTCGGCATCGCGCAACGCAGGGCGTAGCGCTCGAGCGATCTCCCGATAGCGCGCCTCGAGGCGGCCGCCGAACTCCCGCATCCGATCCTGGTAGCAGAGAAGACCGACCATTCGCTGATTGCCGGCAACCGGGCCTTCGTAGACCTCGAGTCCATGATCGAAAGTGATCCGCACCCAGGGATCGACGGGCGCGTCCATCGTCCAGTGGGCGACGATGCCGTACCGGTACGGCGGCCGGGGCCCGACCGTCCAGCCCAGCCGATGTCGGAACAGTGACCGGAGGCCGTCGGCCACGACAACGACCCGAGCTCGAACCTCGCCCGCCGCGCTGATCACACTCGCGCTGCCGCCGTCGCCCGTTCTGATATCGCGAGCTTCGGTTTGCGGGTGGAACTGGATGTGCGAATCACGTCCGAGCGCGTCGACCAGTCGCGCGTCGAAAGTCAGCCGGCGGATCCCGAGTCCGGCCCCGAGACGATCGCATCCTCCAGGCCCAACTCTCGCAAGGCCGGCCGGCCGCCTGGCATCAACCCTTCGCCGCACGGCTTGTCACGAGGAAAGGCCTGTTTGTCTAGGACGACAACCCGATGTCCCCGCCGCGCGGCAAAGAGGGCCGCCGCGGCACCGGCCGGCCCGGCGCCCACGACCGCGAGATCGGCGTCGATGCCTGGCGCCATCGGCCTAACGATAGGGGTCGGCTAGAGAGTGCTCAGCGACGCTAGACCTGCTCGCAGTCCCCCCGCGGACCGCGACCGGCGTGCGCTCAGGCTCCCGGCTGCTTCGTATCCGCTGCGCTTTCCGCCGGCCGTTCCACCCTCTTCGAAGGCGATGGGGCGGTTGCGGAGCCGCCAGGCTCGGTCGGGACCGCGACCTGCGCCGGAGCCTGCCCCCGGGCGTGGCCGGGGAGGCGTGCGCTGAGCAGTTTGCGCCAGCGGCTCGTGCGGTCGGCCGCAGTCTGAGCCGCTCCCGAAAGTTGGCGCATAGCGGCCTGGCGTCGAGCGCTGCCCCGTTCCCGGTCACCCAGGTAGGCAATAGCCGCTCCGGCGGCGGCGGCAACCCCGAGCCACAGCCGGCTCACACCGTTTTTCGCGCGCGAGTTCTCTCCGTCTTGTGACTTCATGGCATGTCCCCTTGTCATCTCATGCAGCAGCGACCCGTGAACTCCTTTTACAGCCTATCCCATATCCCTGCAAACGGGACGCGATCGACGACCGACCGGCCTCTCTTTTTGTCAGACTTACGGCATGTGCCGAAGTATCAAGACGCTCCGACGCCGTGACGAAAAGCCGACCGACCAGGAGATCCATGACGCCGCCCTGCAGTTCGTGCGCAAAATCAGCGGCTACCGGGTGCCGTCACGCGCCAACACGCCGGCCTTCGAATCCGCGGTCCGCGACGTCAGCGCCAGCTCGCGCCGCCTGCTCGACGCGATCGCTTAGGAGACTGGCAGCGGCAAGCGCAAGACGAAGGTCGAGCCCTTGCCGGGCTGGCTGGCCTCCAACTTCAGTGAGCCGCTCATCTGTTCGGCCAGGCCGCGACTGAGGTACAGGCCGAGACCGCTGCCCGGTTTTTCCCGCGAAACCCGATCCGTGCCGCGGGCGAATCGCTCGAAGATCCGGGGCTGATCGGCGGGCGTGACCCCGATGCCGTCGTCGGTCACGGTGATCGCCACCTGGCCCGCGTCTCGCCGCGCCCGCATGCGGATGGTCGGAGCATGGTCGGTGTAGATGAGCGCGTTGTTGAGGAGGTTGTCGAGAATCGTTCCGACCATGGCGCGGTCGGCCAGCGCGGTACTGTCGTCACCAGGCTCGATCGTAATCGTCGCCTTCACCAGTGCGGTGCGCGGTCGTGCCCGCGCCCCGGCATCTCGCAGTGCTTCCATGACCGAGATTGGCTCGGACTTGGGGGTCAGCACCTTTCCCTCCATGCGCGCCACCGCGAGGAGGTCGTCCGCCAGCAGTTTGGCTTCCTCGGTTTTTCGCAGCGCGGTGGCGAGGACGTCGTTCAGCGCCGGGGGCAGGTCACCAAAGGTCCCTTCCATCGCCATCCCCAGGTAGTGCGCCGAGCGTGGAGAACTGCTGCAGCGATTGCACCGCGGCCGGCTCAAACGGCTCATCGGTCTTGCGGCCCATTGCCAGTAACCCGATGGTCTCGCCGCCCACCGCGAGCGGGGCGACCAGGAAGCGTCGATAGGGTTGCACGATGGACTCGAGGCCTTCCGGTGCGCCCGTGTATTCGCCGGCGGTCAGTTCGACCGGATGCCCACGGGTGACGCCGGCCAGCACTTTTGGCATCAGGGGCCAGCGGGTGCCGACGAGCTCCCCGGTCGGAGTCGATTCGATCACCATCTCGTCGCCTTCGAGCCGGGCGAGCGACGTGCCGTCGGCGTCGACGGACGCGCCCGCCCGCTGCAGCAGGCGGCGCAACACCGCATCCAGCTGCACCTGGCTGGCGATATCCTCGGCCGCTTCCGCTGCCTCGCGCAGTCGCGCGACCGCCTCGTCGGCGCGCTGGCGTGCCGCCCTCCCTTCTTCGAAGAGCCGGGCATTGCGCAGGGCGAGCCCGGAGATCGTCCCCAGCAGGGTCAGGGCTGCGAGGTCTGACACGGTGAACGGGCGATCCTCATAACGGCTGAAGACCAGCATGCCGACGGCCCGCCCACCATGGACCAGGGGCACGACCGCGACATGCCGCACGTCGGTGAGCGCCTGGCGGAACTCGGGCGCGGCGCTGTCGGCTGCCAATCGACCGCCGAACGCCGGCTGCAGTGTGTCGATGGCCTTCTGCACCAGCGGCTGTCCCGCGAAATAGTCGAGCGAATAGCGCTGCCCGACCCAGGTCAGCTCCCCGGCGCGGCCGTAGGTGGCTTCGCGTGGGTGCCCCGCTCCAGGATACGGGCGATGACCTCCCGCGGATCGAGCGACCCGGCGACGTCGAGCGCGATCTGGATCAGCTCGCCCAGGTCCTGGTTTGGCTCCTCCGCCAACATTCCGCCGGAAAGATTACCGCACGTGCAAACGCCCTAGCGTGTCGCCAGGGCGAAGAGGGGGTTCGGCTTGCCGCTCTCGGCGTACTGCTTGAGACGCTCGACGACAAGGCCCCAGGTGTAGTTGATCGATCCGAGGTCGTCCTGCGACACCGAGGCCGGCCAGTCCGCGTGACGGAACAGCACGCCGGTCTCCCCGTTTTCGGCGGGGGAGATGTCCCAGGTGACGGTCGTGCCATCCCAGTTGGGAAAGTCGGCAAGGGCCGTCCATTTGACCCGCTTTGCGGGCTTCAGCTCGTCGACCCGCATCCGCTGCGACGGGCCGCCAAAACCGAAGGTCGCAATCGAGCCAACCCTGGGCTCGGCCTGGCTCTGCGAGGTCCAGAAGGCGGCGAGCCCTTTCACGGTTGAGACCGCCTCGTAGATCTGGTCGGGAGTCGCCTTGACATTCACCTGGTGCACCAGCGGAGCGGCCATGTTAGCATCCTCCTAAAGGAACGACTTAATTTAGCAATAGCTTAAATACTTGATGCCAAGAATGCAAGTCGGAACTCGCAACCGTCGTATCCTGCTCGAAGCCGCCATGGAGGCGATCGCCAGTCCGCGGCGCCGCCAGATCCTGCGGCTGGTCTGGGGTGCGGAGCGCTCCGCCGGTGAGATCGCCTCGACGGTCCGCGACGTGAGCTGGCCGGCGGTCTCCCAGAACCTGCGCGTGCTCAAAGATTCCGGGTTGATCACGGAACGGCGCCAGGGAACCCATCGTTACTACAAGGCGGATCGGCGCGCGCTCGGTCCCCTCGAGGTCGTGCTGCGCCAGATGTGGACGCGCGATCTCGACCGGCTGCGCGAGCTGGCGGAGGAAGAAGCGCGTGCAAAGCGACCGCGCCATGATTGAGGATCTCATGGGTGCGATCGAGATCACCCGGCGGATCGAGGCGCCGCCTGAGATCGTCTTCGCCTATCTGACCGATAGCCGGCGATTCGTGACGTGGATGGGCGTCGGCGCCGAGCTGGATGCGCGCCCGGGCGGGCGCTATCGCATCGATGTCGACGGCGCGCACATCGCGAGCGGGCAGTACCAGGTGGTCGACCCGCCTCGCCGCCTGGTGATGAGCTGGGGTTGGGAGGGCCATCCGACGGTCCCGCCGGGATCGACGACGGTCGAGATCACGCTGACCCCCGAGAAGGATGCCACGCTGCTGCGGCTCCGCCACCTCGGCCTGCCAGATGAGGCCGAACGCCGCGTGCACACCGAGGGCTGGACGCGCAACATCATTCAACTCGCAAAGGTCCTCACCCTGCCCTCCCCCAGAGGCGGAGGGAGAGAGAAGCCTTAGCGCATGGGGACGTGCTGGTCGGAGCCGAGCTTGCGCACGGCCTCGCCCGTCCCGCGATAGAACGTGGGGTAGGCATAGATCAAGTGGCGCAATTCGTCACTGGGGATCTGCAGCTTGATGGCGAGTTCGAAGATGCCCAGGAGGTCGCCACCCCGCGGACCCATGGTGGTGGCGCCGACCAGCACCCGGCGGTCGGCGTCCTCGACCACCTTGATCAGTCCGTCGTTGCCGGGTCCGTGAATCCAGCCGCGGGACGTGACCGATGCCTTCTGGATCCCGGTACGCACGTTGATTCCCTTCTTGCTCGCCTGCTCCTCGGTGAGGCCGGCCGCGCCCACTTCGGGATCGGTGAACGTGACCCGAGGCTTGGCCCGGTAATCGGCTCCCCGCCCCGGCGCCCCGAGGATGTCCCGGATCACGATGTCGGCGTGGTAGATCGCCATGTGAGTAAAGCCACCGCTCGTGGTCACGTCGCCGATGGCCCACAGCCGCTCACCCACGCGCAGATGATCATCCGGCTCGAGCAGCCGTGCCGATGGCTCGAGGCTGACCGACTCCAGGCCGATGTCCTTGAGGTTGGCGCGCCGCCCCGTCGCGACCAGTAATGTCTGACCCGCTACCTGTCGCCCGCCGTCGAGGTTGACCGCGATGGCGTCGCCGCGGGGCTCGACTGACTGTGCCCGGCTCTTGAGCCACAGCTCGATGCCCTCGCGTTGCAGCACCTCCCCCAGCACGGTGCTGGCCTCCGGTTCCTCCATGGCGAGGACCCGGTCCATTCCCTCGACGATCGAGACCTTGACCCCGAAGCGGGCGAAGACTTGCGCGAGTTCGACGCCGATGGCGCCGCCGCCGAGGATCACCAGGGATTCCGGGAGCTGCTCGACCTTGACCGCCTCGCGGTTGGTCCAGTACTTCACGCGGTCCAGCCCGGGGATCGGCGGGACCGCTGGTGATGTCCCGGTCGCGATGACGATCCCTCGCGAGGCCTCGTAGGTGGTGCCGTTGACCGAGACCTTGCCGGGGCCGGCGAGCTTGCCGGTGCCGCGGACGAAGTGGCCGCCCTTGCGCTCGAATCGCTCGACGGCGACGCGGTCGTTCCAGTCGTCGGTCGCCACGTCGCGGATGCGTCGGGCCACCGGTCTCCAGTCGGCGTTTACGGTCGACTCCCCGGCGAATCCGGGAATCCGACGACCCTCGGCGACCATGTCGTCGGCACGGATCATCATCTTTGTCGGGATACAACCGTAATAAGGGCACTCGCCTCCGACCAGGTGGCTCTCGATGCCGACGACGTTCAGCCCGTTCTCGGCTAGCGTCCCCGCCAGCTCCTCGCCACCGACGCCCATGCCGATGACCACAACGTCGAC
>VBFX01000038.1 GCA_005889395.1 Chloroflexota bacterium | reverse complement strand
GTGGTCTACGAAGGCGGTCGGGCCTATGTCAAGGGCGCGCCGTCCCGGGCCAAGACCATCCAGGAGCTGACGATGGCCTCCTATCAGGGGACCAACCTCCCGGCCGGGATGGAGCCCACCCTGGAAGCCACCACCTTCTTTGACCCGCCGAACTTTGTCTGGCCATTTGGCGCCCACGTGTGCGTCGTCGAGGTTGACGCGGAGACCGGGGCGCCCCGAATCGCGCGCTACGTCGCCGTCGATGACTGTGGGCGGCGGATCAATCCCATGATCGTGAACGGACAGATCCAGGGCGGTATCGTCAACGCCATCGGACAGGCGCTCTACGAGGAGGTGGTTTACGGCGAGGACGGTCAGCTGCGCACGGGCACCCTGGTCGACTACATGATCCCCACGGCGGCCGACCTGCCCACCTTCGAAATGGCGGAAACGGTGACGCCAAGCCCCAGCAATCCCATGGGCGTCAAGGGGGTCGGAGAGGCCGGCACCATCGCCGCCAGCCCGGCCGTGATCAACGCCGTTGTTGACGCGCTCAGACCCTTCGGCGTCAAGGACGTCGACATGCCGGCCACCCCACAGAAACTGTGGCAGCTGATGCGCAAGAACGGAGGGAGGAAGGACCGATGATCCCAGCAGCTTTCGATTACATCGTGCCGAAGACCCTTCCAGAGGCGACTGCGGAGCTCGTCAAGCACGGCGGCGAAGCAAAGGTTCTCGCCGGCGGCCATAGTCTGATCCCGTTGATGAAGCTTCGGCTTTCGACACCATCGTTCCTGGTCGACATCGGCCGGATCGGGGACCTCAGCTACATTCGTGAGGAAGACGGCCATATCGCGATCGGCGCCCTGGCGACCCATCACGACATCGAGTTCTCCGAGCTGCTGAAGAACAAGCTGCCGCTGCTCACCAGCGCGGCCTCTCAGATCGGCGACCCGCAGGTTCGCAACCGGGGAACGATCGGTGGCGCGGCGGCGCACGCCGACCCATTCGGCGACTTCCCGGCCTGCCTGCTCGCCCTCGATGCCGAATTCACGGCGGTAGGGCCGCGCGGGGAGCGGTCGATCGCGGCGAGGGATTTCTTTGTCGACACTTTCACATCGTCGCTCGAACCCAACGAGATCCTGCGAGAAATCCGCATCCCGACGCCACCCCCGGGTAGCCGGGGCACCTATCTGAAGTTCAGCCGGCGGTCCCAGGACTGGGCGATCGTAGCGGTCGCCGCGCAGGTGCGAGTGACCGGCCACGAGGTCACCCAGGTCGCGGTCGGTCTCACCGGGATGGGCAGCCGCCCGATCCGAGCCAACGGCGTGGAGCAGGCGCTGCGCGGCAAGGCCGGCCATGACGATGAGCTGCGTGCCGCCGCGGAGCGGGCTGTCGACGGAACCGACCCGCAGCAAGACCTGAACGGTTCGCCGGATTACCGCCGCCACCTGGCTCAGGTGCTGACGCGACGGGCGCTGGAACAGATCACCGCGCACCACTGAGAAACTGGGAGAGCGGCGGCACCGCGCTGCTGCTCTCCCTACAATTCGCTCATGCAGGACCTTCCCTTCGCCTCGATCGAGGACGTCGAGCGTGCCCTGAAGGCGCACCGCTACGTTGCCGATCGCAGCCTGGCGACAACCATCTTCCTGGCCCTCACACTCGACAAGCCGCTGTTGCTCGAAGGTGAGGCCGGGGTCGGCAAGACGGAAGTCGGCAAGGTCCTCGCCGAGATCCTGGACACCACCTTGATCCGGCTGCAGTGCTACGAGGGGATTGACGTGAACAACGCCGTCTACGAATGGGCCTATGCCAAACAGATGATCCACATCCGCTTGCTCGAATCGGCCGGTGCCAAGCGGGACGAAACCGAACGCGAGATCTACAGCCACCAGTTCCTGGTCAAGCGTCCGCTACTGCAGGCGATCGAGAGCGACGGGGCCAGGCCACCGGTCCTGCTGATCGACGAAATCGACCGCGCCGATGACGAGTTCGAGGCCTTCTTGCTCGAGCTGCTCTCGGACTTCCAGATCTCGATCCCCGAGATCGGCACCATCAAGGCCAAGAGGCCGCCGGCGGTCATCATCACCTCGAACCGAACCCGCGAGATCCACGACGCGCTCAAGCGCCGCTGTCTCTATTTCTGGATCGACTACCCCTCGGTGGAGCGGGAGTACGAGATCATCACGGCTCGGCTGCCGGACGTGCCGGCCAAGCTGGCACGCCAGGTCAGCGAGTTCATCGGAGGGGTTCGCCGCCTCGACCTCTATAAGTTACCCGGGATCGCCGAGACGCTCGACTGGACCCGCTCACTGATCGCGCTCGGCGAGAGCGAGCTCAGCGAAGCCGCCGTGCAGGCGACGCTCGGCGCGGTCGTCAAGTACCAGGAGGATCTCGAACGGCTGCGCGGCGCGGGCTCTCGGGAGCTCCTCGCGCGAGCCGTCAATGCCTGACCCGGGCGCGGTCCTGACTCGCAACTGGTTGCATTTCGGACGAATCCTGCGCGGACTGGGTTTCGACGCCGGGCCGGCGCGCATGCTGCCGTTCCTGACCGCACTAACGGTGATCGACCTACGCCGTGCCGACGATCTGCGGACGGCTGTTCACGTTCACTTCGCCCGCCGGCGGAACGAGCTGGCCATCCTCGATCGCGCGCTCGCCGCCTTTCTGCGAGGCAACGCGTCGGATGCGGAGGTGTCCTCCTCCGCGACGACGGCATCCGAGCGAGGAGTCACGCTCACGATCACGGGCCAGCAGTTGAAGGTGCTCGACGACGACGGCGCCGCCGAGGGCGCCGAGGAGCAGGAGGTGGCGAGCTACTCGCAGGCGGAGGTACTCCGCGAGAGAGACTTCGACACGCTGACCGAGGCCGAGATGGCCGAGGTGCGACGGTTGATCCGGCTGATGCGGCTGCCGGCGGGGCTGGCGCGATCGCGGCGCGCACGGGCGGGTGGCCACCACCAGCTCGACATGCGCCGCCTGCTGAGACGGAGCCTGCGATTTGGCGGTGAGCTGCTGGTCTTCAGCTGGAAGAGCCCGACGCTTCGGCCGCGACCGCTGGTTCTGCTCTGCGACATCAGTGGATCGATGGAGCGCTACACGCGCCTGCTGCTCAACTTCACCTACGCGCTGAAGAACGCCAGCACGCGGGTCGAGGCGTTCGTGTTCGCCACGCGCCTGACCCGCATTACCCGGGTGCTGCGCAGCCATGATGTCGACGGCGCGCTCAGTCGGGTGATGGCGTCGGTCGACGATTGGTCGGGCGGAACCCGCATCGGCGAGGCGATCGAGACTTTCAACCGGCGCTACGCCCGCCGCGTGCTGAGCCATGGGGCGACCGTCGCCATCATCAGCGACGGCTGGGACCGCGGCGATGCGGCGCAGATGCGGCGGGCCATCGCTCGGCTGCAGCGATCCTGCCACCGTCTGATCTGGATGAACCCCCTGATGGGCGCCCCCGGCTACGAGCCACTGACCCTGGGGCTACAGGCGGCGCTCCCCTTCGTCGACGACTTCCTGCCGGCGCACAATCTCGCGAACCTCGAGGCGCTGGGGATTCTCCTTCTCGAGACGGCGAGCCGGCGTCCTGTCCGACGCCAGACGCTCCTGACCGCATCGGCCTGACGACGGTCACGAACACGCCTGACTACACTTTGAGGCATGCGCGACGTCATGACCGACGTCAAGGTGTGGCTCGAGCAAGGCGACCCGGTGGCGGTTGCGACGGTGATCAGCACCTGGGGGAGTGCCCCGCGGCCGGCGGGATCACGCATGGCCATCAGCCAGTCGGGAAAGATCGCGGGTTCGGTCAGCGGCGGATGTCTCGAGGGCGAGGTCTTCGAGCAGGCCCAGGCGATCCTTCACGGAAAACCGGCCAGCCTGTTCCATTACGGGGTCAGCGACGACCTCGCCTGGACAGTGGGCCTCAGCTGCGGCGGCGAAATCGATGTGCTGGTCGAGCCACTCGGCCAGGTGCATCGCGATCTCATGGACGCGCTGGCGGCCGAGCATCCGGTGGTCCTGAAGACAGACGTCGGTGAGCGCCCCGGTGCGCGCCAGCTCCTGACGCCGGCCGATCCGACGGTTCCCGACCTTCTCAACCGGGAGAACCCGGTCCGCCAGGACGGCGTTTTTCTGGAACCGTTCCCGCGACCGCCGGAGCTCCTCATCTTTGGCGGCTCGCACGTCGCCATCCCGCTAGCTCGCATGGCGAGCGCGATCGGGTTCCGGGTGACGGTGGTCGATGCCCGGTCGAAGTTCGCGGACCGGGAGCGCTTTCCGGAGGCGCGTCGTGTCATCCACGCCTGGCCTGATGAGGTCCTGAAGGACCTCCCGATGGACGGCTCGAGCTATGTGGTGATCCTGACGCACGATCCCAAGTTCGACGATCCGACGATCATCGCCGCCCTGCGCGGGCAGCCGCGCTATATCGGCGCCATCGGCAGCAAGAAAACGCATCGCGACCGGGTGGCGAGACTGGTCAAGGCCGGCGTCAACCCGAGCGAGATCGACCGCGTCCACGCGCCGATCGGCCTCGACCTCGGGGCGCAGACCGCGGAAGAGACGGCGCTCGCGATCCTGGCGCAGATGGTCGCGGTCCGTCATGGCAAGCAGGGAGGCCCGATGCCCGGCCCCGCTGCCGCGGCGTGAAGGCCGAGTCCCTGCGGGGCTCGCGCTTGAGCGCCGAGGGGATCGCGGGCGCCGTGCTGGCCCAAACGCTGCTGGCGCCCGACAACCACCATCGGGTCCTGTTGCTCAAAGGCCGCATCCTCACGAGGGCGGACTGGCCGGTGGTTGCGGACGCCCATGTCGAGGAGCTCCACGTGGTGCGCATGGAGCAGGGCGATGTTCACGAGGATGACGCCGCTCGCCGCCTGGCAAAGGTGGTCGCCGGGCCCGGTGTGATCGTGCACGGCCCGGTTGAGAGCCAGGTGCGGCTGAGTGCGGAGGTGAACGGCATCTTCAAGGTCGAGATCCAGGGTCTGCAGGCGCTCAACAGCATCCAGGACATCTCGATTTTTACCCTCTTCGACGGCCAGCTGGTCTCGAAGGGCAAGACTATCGCGGGGGTCAAGGTCACGCCCTTCGTGGTTCCCGAAGCCCGCCTGCGCGAGGCAGAGCGCGTCGCGACAGAGGCGGACGGCGTGATCCGGGTGCTGGCCTTCCGGCCGATGCGGGTAGGAGTTCTCGTGCGCGAGCGGCTGGACCCGGCGCAGCGCGAGAAGTTCCAGGCGTCGATCGAGATGAAGGTTGCCTGGTTCGGCTCGGCGCCGGCGCGAACGCCACCGACCCGCTCGACCCGACGCTGGTGGCGCTCGAGCGACTGGGCGCCCGGACGGAAAAACAGGGCGCCCCGGCCCACCCCGGTAGCGCGGTTTGGCTCGCCTACCTCCGGGACACGCCGATCTTCGGCGTCGCGGCATGCGGGATGTTCTCCCGGGCAACGGTGCTCGACCTGATCCTGCCGCGACTCTTCACCGGCGCGCGCGTCACGGCGGACGATTTCAATCGCCTGGGCCACGGCGGGTTGCTCTCGAAAGACATGGCCTTCCGTTTTCCCGCGTACGGCGCTTTCGACACGATCGATCAATAGCGCAAACGACGTTAGGCATTGACAATAACGAGGCACCCGAATAGGGTGAAAAGGCTCGGTCATCCGGTTGCGCGTGCCACAAGGAGGGGATGCTCATGTTGCCGGCTCCGTTCGAGTACCACACTGCCAAGTCCATGGACGAGGCGCTCGGCCTCATGGATGAGCTCGGCGAAGACGCCAAGATTCTGGCGGGCGGCCAGAGCCTGATCCCGCTGCTCAAGCTGCGCTTCGCCAGTCCGGCGCACCTGGTCGACATCAACGGAATCAAGGATCTGGACTATCTCGAGGAGCGTGACGGGATGCTTCGCATCGGTCCGCTATTTCGCCACAAGTCGGCGGAGCGCTCCACCCTATTGACCTCGAAATACCACGTCATGGCCGATGCCGCCCCGCAGACTCGATGCGGAGCTTGTCCTGCGCTCGAAGTCCGGGAGCCGGACGGTCAAGGCTCGCGACTTCTTCAACGGGCCCTTCAGCACCGCCCTCCAGCCTACGGAGATCCTCAGCGAGATTCGGATCCCCGCCGCCAGGCCGCAAACGGGCGGCGCCTACCTCAAGCTCGAGCGCAAGGTCGGTGACTTCGCCACCGTCGCGGTGGCGGTCCATCTTGAGATGGATGACGGCAAGGTGGGGAACGCGGGAATCGGCCTGACGGCGGTTGGGCCCCAGAACGTCAAGGCGGAGCGGGCCGAGGCCGCGCTACGGGGCGCCCGGCTGGACGACGCCTCCATCAAGAAGGCCGCCGTGCTCGCGGCGGAGGCCGCCGAGCCGAAAGCCGACCATCGCGGGTCCGTCGAGTACAAACGCAACGTCGTCCGGGTCTTTACCGAGCGAGGACTGAAGCGCGCGTACGAGCGCGCCCGCGGAGGTGGATGAGCATGGGCCAGCCGATCACCGTCACCGTCAACGGCGACAAGAAAACCGCGGAGGTCGAACCGCGGCTCTTGCTCGTGCATTTCCTTCGGGAGACGCTCCGACTGACCGGCACTCACATCGGGTGCGACACCACGCACTGCGGCGCCTGCACCGTATTGGTCGAGGGCACGCCGGTGAAGTCCTGCACCATGCTCGCCGTCCAGGCCGATGGTCAGCAGGTGACCACGGTTGAGGCCCTGGCCGCGGGTGGCACGCTGCATCCCATCCAGGCCGCCTTCAAGCAAGAGCATGGACTGCAGTGCGGCTTCTGCACCCCCGGCATATCGTCAAGGCGGTCAAGAGCGCCGCCGCTCAGATGAGGACGTCAGCGGCTGTGCCCGAGGCGGCCACCGCCGCGGCGAGGAGCTGAGCAATGGCTGTTGAAACCCCGCTCAAGGGAAACATTGGCGACAGCATCCGGCGCAAGGAGGACGATCGCTTCATTCGGGGGAGAGGTAACTACCTGGACGACATCGCCCTGCCCGGCATGCTGCACATGGCGATCCATCGCAGCCCCTTTGCCCACGCCCGCATTCGGTCGATCAACACGGAGGCCGCCCAGGCGGTGCCCGGGGTGGTCGCTGTCGTGACGGGGGCGCTGCTCGCCCAGCACAAGCTCGCCTGGATGCCCACGCTTTCCGGCGACACCCAGGCGGTGCTGGCCACCGACAAAGTGCGCTTCCAGGGTCAAGAAGTCGCCTGCGTCATCGCCACGGACCCGTACGTCGCCCGCGACGCCGCGGCGCTGATCGAGGTCGACTATGAGGTCCTGCCGGCTGTCGTCGACCCGCACAAGTCGCTGCAGCCGGACGCACCCCTGATTCGCGACGAAAAGGAAGGGCAGACTTCCAATCACATCTACCACTGGGAAGCGGGTGACAAGGCGAAGGCCGACGAGGCTTTTGCCCGGGCCGATCGGGTCGTGAAGCTGGATACCTTCTATCCCCGGTGCCATCCCTCACCGCTGGAAACCTGCGGCATCGTCGCCGATATCAACTCGGCGACCGGCCATGCCACTCTCTACATGACATCGCAGGCGCCCCACGCCCACCGCACGCTGTTCGCGATCGTCGCCGGGCTTCCGGAGCAGAACATCCGCATCATCTCGCCCGACATCGGCGGCGGCTTTGGCAACAAGGTTCCGATCTATCCCGGCTACGTCGTCGCCACCGCGGCATCGCTCCTCATCGGTAAACCGGTGAAATGGGTCGAGGACCGCAGCGAGAACCTGATCTCGACCGGCTTCGCGCGCGACTTTCATATGAGTGGCGAGATGGCGTTGAGCAACGACGGGCGCATGCTTGGGTTGCGCGTCAAGTTGCTCAGTGACAACGGCGCCTTCTACGCCGATGCCCAGCCGACCAAGTTCAGGGCCGGCCTCTTCCATATCGTCACCGGTTCCTACGATGTCCCCGCGGCGCACGTCGAGGCGGACGGCGCCTACACGAACAAGGCGCCCGGCG
>VBFX01000037.1 GCA_005889395.1 Chloroflexota bacterium | reverse complement strand
GCGTTTGAGCACGGCCGGCCAGTCGATCTGCAGGCCGTCGGTCTTGAGACCGAGCGCGCCGGCGCTATGAATCTGGTGGGCCAGCTCCGATGAGTGGAGGAATGACTTCGTCGGAATGCAGCCGCGGTGCAGGCAGGTCCCGCCAACCTTCTCTTTCTCGATGACTGCGACTTTGAGCCCCAATTGGGCTCCACGGATAGCGCCGACATATCCGGCGGAGCCGCCGCCGATGACGGCTACGTCAAACGCCTCATCCGGCATACAAAACGATTGTAGGCGACACCCGGGCGCCCACCTAGCCCTCCAGCAGCGCCAGTGCCGCGGCCAGTTGCGTGTCCTTCGAGAAGTCGTTTGGCGTTCGGTCAACGGCATATTCGTCCTGCGCGCTGGCGAGTGTGACGGTCTTGTCCGGTGCGATGCCGGTCTTGTCGATCGAGTTGCGCTTGGGCGTCAGCCAGACGGCGATCGTCAGGTGAAGGTCACCGTCCCGCAGCGGGAAATCCTCCTGGACGGACCCCTTGCCGAAGGACTTGACGCCGACGAGCTGGGCCCGGCCGTGGTCCTTGATCGCCCCCGCGGTGATCTCCGACGCGCTCGCCGAGTTTTCGTTGAGGAGCACGACGAGGCGATTGCTGAAGGCACGACCGGTGCCGGTCACCTTTTTGACTTCCTCCTTGCCGCCACGCGACACGAGGATGGTGCTGGTCCCCTGGCTGACGAACTCGCTGATCACCTCGTTGGCGGCGTCCACGTAGCCGCCGGGGTTATCGCGCAGATCGAGCATGATCATGTTGACCGAGCCCTTGAGATTATCCCGGAGCGCCTGGTCGAACTCGGTCGCCGTCCGGCCCCCGAACTCGAAGATTCGCACGTAGAGCACGCGGTTATCGAAGACATGGGTGGCGACGCTTGGCACGTTGATGTTCTCGCGAGTGATGTCGAAGCTCAACGTCTGGCCGTTCCGGCTCACCTGGAGCTTGACGGTGGTTCCGGCCTTTCCGCGGATGTGACTCACGGCGTCGTCGGTGGTCCACCCTTTGGTGCTCTGTCCGTCGACGGCAGTCACCACGTCCCCAGCCTTGAGCCCGGCTTTCACCGCCGGCGTTCCTGGCATGATGCTGACGAGCACGATCTGGTCCGTCTTCTGCTGCACCGAGGCGCCGATCCCGGCAAACTGGCCGCTGAGGAAGCTCTGGTTGGCCCGGTACTCGTCCGGCGTCAGGTAGCGGGAGAACTGGTCGCCCAGCGCGTTGACCATGCCGGCCGCGGCACCTTCGGTCAGCGTGACCCCGCTGGAATCGGGCTTCACATAGTGCTGCTGGATGGTCGTAAAGACCTCGTCGAGGCTGCGGTAGTCGACATTCGATTTCGGCGGGGTATAGAAGAGCAGCGACTTCGTCCAATCGGGCGCGAAGGCACCAAACTGAAACTCGGCGAGGCTACCGCCGTAGAACGCGCCGATTGCCACCACCAGCAGGATCGCGATGTTCTTGCCTTTTGACATCAGTCGATTATCGTTCCGACCCTGTGCGGGACGGTCAGTGTGGGGGGTGACGTTGGGATCGATCACGCCGGGAGGTAGGCGAGCGGGTCGACGGGCATGCCGGCCAGGTCGATCTCGAAGTGGAGGTGCGGCCCCGTGGAGTTCCCGGTACTGCCCTCGTAGCCGATGACGGTGTCCTTGTCGACCTGGACGCCTTCACCGACGGCCCAGCTCGAGAGGTGCCCGTAGAGCGTGGTGAAGCCGCCGGCGTGGACGATGACCACGTAGCGCCCGTTGGGGCAGCTGGGGTCGTAGGGCTCGAAGGGATAGGTCGTGCACCCGAATCCCTGCGTGATGACGCCGTCCAGTGGCCACTTCCACTTGCCCGACGAGCGCGCGCGGAAGCTTTCCCGAATCAAGCTGGCAATCTGTGCCTGTAGTGCCGCGCGCTGCGCCTGCATCTCGGCCAGCTGTTGCTGGAACTGCGCCTCGATGGCGGCGATCTGCTGCTTGCGCGCGGAACGCTGGTCCCGCACCACCTGCAGCTGCGCCTTTTGATCCTGGATCTGTTTGACGACGGTTTTCTGTTCGGCCTGCTTGGCTTCGAGATCGGCCTTCATCGCCTCGATCGCGGCCCGTTCTTTCTGCAACTCGGCGAGCTGGCGGCGGTCTTCACGAACGATGTCGTTGAAAAAGAAGACGCGGTTCATCAGGTCGGTGAAGTTCGCGGCGGAGAAGACCAGCTCGAGGCCGCTGACCTGGCCGCTCTTGTACATGATCCGCATGCGATGGCCGAAATCGGCGATGTGCTTCGCGAGCTCGGCCTGCTTGATCGCCAGCTCCTCCTTGGCCTGGTCCACCTGTTGCCCGAGGAGGACGAGCTTCGCGGTCTCCTGTTCGATCTGGGCCTGAACCGAGGCGAGCTGCGCGTCCAGGGCGACGATCTGCGCCTGCAGGGCGCGCTCCTGGTCGAGGAGTTGCCGGATCTGCGTCCGGGTCGCGACGATCTGCCCGTTGAGGCCTTGCAGCTGGTGCTGCTTGTCGTAGATCGTCTCTGAGACCGTGGTGAGAAGCACCAGGGTCAGCACCGCGATGGCGAGTGCCGCGTGCCGGCGGGCCCGCCTCACTGCTTGAGGAACCGCCTTACGCCCAGATAGCTCCCGACGCTTCCCAGTAACAGACCGAAGCCGAGCATCGCCGCCAGCACCACTCGCAGGTAGTAGGGGTCGAAGGCGAGCGGAACGAAGATCAGCACGCTTTGCAGGTTGACCACCGCCGGCCGGTAGCCGAAGCCAACGATGAGCACCGCCACGACCGCGCCGACGACCCCGACGATCAGGCCCTCGACGATGAAGGGCCAGCGCACGAACCAGTCGGTGGCGCCCACCAGCTTCATCACCTCGATCTCCTTGCGGCGGAGATAGATGGCGGTTCGGATGGTGAGCATGATGATGAAGACCGATAGCCCGGTCAGTCCGATGATCAAGACGAGCCCGGCGATGCCCGCCACGCGCGCCAGAAGAATGATCTTGTCGATCACGTTGGGCTCGTAATTGGTTGCCGGTGATTTATCAACCAGCGGCGAGGTCCGCACTTCCTGGTCGATCGCTCCGAGGTCGCGAATGTCCTTGACCGTCACGTCGAGGCTGGCGGGGAGCGGGTTGGTGCCCAGGGTGTCGATCACGCTCGGATCTAACGCGGGAAGCTGCCGAAACCTTGCCATCGCCTGGTCCTTCGACACGTACTCCACGCTGCTGACCCGCGGGTCGCTCTCCAGGTGCAGCTTGAAATCCATCGCGCTACTGAGCGGTGTGGTATCGGCCAGGTAGACGGAGATGGCGCTCGCCTTGGTTTTCTCCAGCGCCACGATCTGATCGAGCGAGTGCAGGACGAGCAGCAGGCTGCCGAGGGCAAGCAGGACCACCCAGACGATGAGCACGCTGGCGATGCTGACGGCGGCGTTCCGCCAGAAGTTCTGCCACGCGCTGCTGAAGGCGAAATCAATGCGATTCCAGAGCCGGTGCATGGTACCCTCCCGCATCTTCGTCTCTGACGATCTGGCCGCCTTCGATCGCCACCACCCGGCGTCGCATGACATCGACGATCTCCCGGTTGTGGGTCGCCATCAATACGGTGGTGCCGCGTGCATTGATCTGCAGCAGCAGCTGAATGATCTCCCACGAGGTGGCCGGATCGAGGTTTCCCGTGGGCTCGTCCGCGAGGAAAATCCGTGGGTCGTGGACCAGGGCCCGGGCGATCGCCACCCGCTGCTGCTCACCGCCCGAAAGCTGGTCGGGGTATTTGCCTTCTTTGCCTTCGAGCCCCACGATGCTGAGCACTTCCTCGACCTTCGGCTTGAGATGCCGCAGGGCGCCCTCGGTCACGCGCAGCGCGAAGGCCACGTTCTGGAAGACCGTCAGGTTGGGCAGCAGCTTGAAATCCTGGAAGACCATGCCGATCTTCCTCCGCAGGTACGGCAGGTGGCGCCGCTTGAGCCGGCTTAGGTCCTGTCCTTCGATGTGGATGCTGCCGGCAGTCGCTTTTTCTTCGCGGATCAAGAGCCGCACCAGCGTCGACTTCCCGGCGCCACTGGGACCGACGAGAAAGACGAAGTCCTGCTTGGGAATTTCGAGGCTGACGTCGCGCAGCGCGACCGTGCCGTTGGGATAGGTCTTCTGCACACCCTGCAGGCTGATCTGCGGGCCGGCGGGGACTACCGCGGCCACGCGTGCCTTCGCTGGCAGCAGGGTCGTGCGTGTCGGCTGGGTCGTGATTGTTGCTGGCACGTGAACAAATCCATTCCGAAAGCCGGGGTCACGGCACGCAGGGCCCTCTCGGGCCGAATGACTCGCGCAGTATAGGGCATCTCGTCGCGTATTGCTGCATCCTTTCACTCAGCGTCCAAAGCCAGTGGGACGACCTCTTTATACTCAGCCGAATGCCCAACCTGGCCGCGCCACTCGTTCGCGTCGAGCGTGGCGGGGTCGAGGAGGCGATCCACCTCGGCCACCTGGCCGTGGTCGACGCCGGTGGCCGGCTGCATGCGAGCCTCGGCGACCCGGGACGCGTGACCTACTTTCGATCCTGCGCCAAGCCCTTCCAGGCGATTGGCAGCCTGGGCGCGGGGATCGCCGCGCGCGACGAGCTCGGCGCCGGGCACGTCGCCATCATGGCCGCCTCGCACAACGGCGAGCCCCGCCACGTCGAGATCGTGCGCGACCTGCTGCGGCGTACCGGGATCGCGGAGTCGGACCTGCAATGCGGCGCGCACTGGCCCTACTACGAACCGGCCGCGACGGCGGCGCGGCACCAGATGGACGAACCGCTCGCGGTCTTCAACAACTGCTCCGGCAAGCACGCGGGTATGCTCGCCGCCGCGCGCGCCCTCGGCGCGCCGCTCAACACCTACCTCGAACCCGACCATCCGATCCAGCAGCGGATCCGCGATGTGATCGAGACGTTCACCGGCTGTCCGCCGTCGGAGATCCACTATGGGGTCGATGGCTGCAGCGCGCCAAACGCTGCCGTGCCGCTTGCCGCCATGGCGCGGAGCTTCGCCGCGCTGGTCACGTCCACCGAAGAGACGCCGAGGACGGTGGCGGCGGCGATGACGCAGCACCCGTATCTCATCGGTGGCACCGATCGTTTCGATACCCGGCTCATGGAAGTCACCGGCGGACGGTTGCTGGCCAAGGGGGGCGCGGCCGGCGCGCATTGCACTGGTGACCGCCGCTCCGGACGCGGCCTCGCGGTGAAGCTCGATAGCGGCGATGGGACATGGACCGCGGTCGCGGTGATGGCAGCGCTCGAGCGGCTGAACTGGCTCGACCAGGCCGAACACGACGCGCTCAGCAGTTTTGCCCGGCCAACGCTGCGCAACCACAAGCGGCTGGCGGTCGGATCCGTCCGACCGGTTCTGCGGGATCTTGTGACGGCCGTGTAACGGGAGGCGTGACCGGACCGTTTCCTGCTGCCCCTGCTGGGGCCCCAGGCACCGCGCGCCGATGACTTCCAGGATTACCTCTTCGCCGCCCAGCAGATCGCGACCGGCGGCGATCCCTACGCCAACTTCGTCCGCAACCACGTGCCCTGGGACTGGTCGTTGAGCAGCGGCTACCTCTATCCGCCGGCGTTCGCGGTAATTCTGATTCCGCTGACCTGGATCTCGAACGACCTCGCGGTGCGGATCTGGTTGTTCCTCATCCAGGCCGCGGTCCTCGCCAGCCTGCTGATCATCTACCGGGTTATCGGGCGACCCAGCCGCGCCGAGTTGCTCGCCCTGGTCGCGGTGCTCACGACCTTCTTCCCATTGGCCAACACCGTCCTTGCCGGCACGATGAACTCGCTGCTTCTGCTCTTGCTCACGGGTGCCTGGGCCTGCTGGCACCGGCGCCGGGACGTCGCCGGTGGCGTGCTCGTCGGCGCGGCGGCGGTTTTCAAGCTCTTCCCGGCGGCCCTGCTGCCCTACCTCGCCTGGCGCCGCCACTGGAAGCTCCTCGCCGCGGCGGCGGTGACCGGACTCGCCGGGGTTGGGCTGGGCCTCGCCGTCACCAGCCTCGATCACAACATCTACTACTTCCGCGAGATGCTGCCTCACCTGGCGGCCGGTACGGGCTACCGAGAGAACCAGTCGCTGGCAGGCGTCGCGGCCCGGATCTGCGACCCGGACACGACGAACGCCGGAGGAAGCGCCGGCTGGTGCGGCCGGCTGATCGACTGGCCGGCGGTCCTCGTCTTGCTCACCATCGTGTGGCGCCTGACCTCGCGCGCGTCGCGGTCCGGGCTCGAGTTCGCCCTCGCCGTCACCGCCCTGCCCTTGATCAGCAGCGTCACCTGGAGCTTTCCGCTGGTCATTCTGATCCTGCCGATCGCCCTGCTCGTCCGCCAGGCGATGAGCGGCCGCATGCCGCGCGGGCAAATCCGCGCGCTGATGGGCGCCTGGGTGTGTTTCTCGGCGGCACCCGCCGTCCACTACCTGCTGATCGTCTATCCCCTCCCCCACTGGACCGGTGTGCTGGACCTGATGCCGCAGGGCATGACCCGACTGGTGGGCGAGGCGTACTTTATCGGGACGCTGGTCGTCTTCGGCGGCATCTGCCTCGCGCTCCGCACGGAGCGCCGCAGCGAGTCAGCGGTCACGCCGCCGGCTCTCGCCGCTTGATCAGATCGGCTAGGCGGCCTTGCCTTCGCGGCCGGCGTCGAGCCGCAGGAAGGCTTCCATGAAGTTGTCGAGGTCACCGTCGAGCACCGCCTGGACATTACCCGTCTCATAACCGGTGCGGTGGTCCTTCACCAGCGTGTACGGATGCAGCACGTAGCTGCGAATCTGGCTGCCCCACTCGTTGGACTGGTGCTCGCCTTTGAGTTCCTGCCGCTGCTCCGATCGCTGCTGCTCGCGCAACGCCACCAACCGGGAGCGCAGCACCTTGAGCGCCATGTCGCGGTTCTTCATTTGGGAGCGCTCGTTCTGACAGGTCACGATGATGCCGGTCGCCAGGTGCGTCATGCGCACCGCCGAGGACGTCTTGTTGACGTGTTGGCCACCGGCCCCGCTTGAGCGATAGACGTCGACCTTGAGGTCCTCGGGGCGGATTTCGATGTCCGTGTCGTCTTCGATCTCGGGGATCACTTCCACGAGCGCGAAAGACGTATGGCGACGATGTGCCTGGTCAAAGGGCGAGAGCCGAACCAGCCGGTGCACGCCGCGCTCGGCTCGCAACCAGCCGAAGGCTCGCTTGCCCGTAACCCGGATGGTGACGCTCTTGTAGCCGGCCTCTTCGCCCGGCGCCTCGTCGAGGATCTCAGCGTGCATCTTGCGCCGTTCCGCCCAGCGCAGGTACATGCGTAGCAGCATGTCGGTCCAATCCTGCGAGTCCGTCCCTCCCGCGCCGGCGTGGATGCTGACCAGGGCCGGGTGCTCCGCATAGGGGTTGGCGAACAGGAGGTCGACCTCCTGCCGGCTGACGTCCTTCTCGAGACGCTCGAGGTCCTCCCGCAGGGTGCCTTCGATGTGCCCGTCGCCCTCGGCGATCGCCATCTCGGCGAGGCCGATCACGTCGCGGGCGCGCGCCTCCAGCTTGTGCCAGACCGAAACTTCGTCGCGAATGCCCTTGGCTTCCTGGGCGAGCCGCTGCGCGCGCGGCGGATCCTGCCAGAGGTCGGGGTCGGTTAGATCCTTCTGGAGCGCGTCGAGGCGCGCGTCCTTCTCGGCAACGTCAAAGATGCTCCTGGAGCTGGAGGATCTTTTTCAGCAGGTCGTTGGCGCGCTCGATGATCTCGTCCATGGTTCAGTGCCCGTGGCAGTTCTTGAAGCGCTTGCCGCTGCCGCAGGGGCAGATGTCGTTGCGGCCCACGCCGGCAAAGTTGAGGCTCTGCGGCCGCCGGAATGGTGGGCGGGTGGGAGCCGCGCTCACCTCGGCGGCCTCTGGTGCCTTCGCCGGCTGCGCCACGTCCTCCGCTCGCCCCGGGTTCGCCACCGTGGCGGCCTTGACCCGAGCGGCCTTGCTGGCTGACGTGCTGGTCGACTTTTTCTTACTCATTCGTTCTCATATGTACCCGTCCGGCGGTCCATCTTACCGTCCGTGGCACTTCTTGTACTTCTTGCCGCTGCCACACCAGCAGGGATCGTTGCGCCCCAGCTTGCCCGCGCCAACCGGGGCCGTGTTCCCCTCGCCACCATTGGGGCTGGCCGCGGTGGCCGTGGCGGCCTCGCCCTGGCGTCCGCGCGCAGTCGCGAGCGCGGCCGGGGGCGTCGGCGTGGGCGGCTCCTTGACCAGCTGGACACGGAAAACCGTGGAGGCAATGTCGAACTGGATGCCGTTGAGCAGTTCCTGGAACGCCTGAAAAGCCTCGTTCTTGTACTCGACAAGCGGATCCTTCTGGCCGAAGGCGCGCAGCCCGATGCCCTCCTTGAAGTGCTCCATCTCGGTGAGGTAGCTGATCCACTTGGAGTCGATGGTCTTGAGCACGACGAACTGCTCGATCTTCCGCATCATCGGCTCGGTCATCTCCGCTTCCTTCGCCTTGTACGCCGCGTCGGCGTATTCCATCAGACGCTCCGCCGCCGCTTCCTTGGTCTCGCCGAACTCGTCCGCGGCGAGCTCGCTGAAGGGCGGCAAGGGAAAGATGGCGCCGAGCTGCGCGACCAGGCCCTCGAGGTCCCAGTTGTCGGGGTGGCGTGATTCGCAGTGCTCGTTGACAGCGTCGTCGACCGCCTTGCGGATCCAGTCCTGGACCTGCTCCCGGAGATCCGCGCCCTCGAGGACTTTGCGGCGCTCGCCGTAGATGATCTCGCGCTGCTTGTTCATGACGTCGTCGTACTCGACCAGGTAGCGGCGGGCGTCGAAGTTGTGCCCCTCCACCTTGGTCTGGGCGCCCTCGATCTGTCGAGAAACCAGCCGCGACTCGATCGGCTCGTCATCGGCGACGCGCAGCATGTTCATCATGCCCCTGATGCGCTCACCGCCAAAGATCCGCATCAGGTCGTCGTCCAGCGCCAGGAAGAAGCGCGACGATCCAGGGTCACCCTGACGGCCGGCGCGGCCGCGGAGCTGATTGTCGATGCGGCGGCTCTCGTGCCGCTCGGTGCCGACGATGTGGAGTCCGCCGCCGTCCGCCACGCCCGGGCCGAGCACGATATCGGTGCCTCGTCCGGCCATGTTGGTCGCAATCGTCACCGCGCCCGGCTGGCCGGCATTGGCGACGATCAACGCCTCGCGCTCGTGCTGCTTGGCGTTGAGCACCTCGTGCGCGACCCCGCGCTTTTCCAGCAGCCGGGCGAGACGCTCGGACTTCTCGACCGACACCGTGCCGACCAGGACGGGACGGCCCTTGCTGGCGACATCCTGGATCTCGTCCGCGACCGCCTTGAACTTCGCGTCCTCGGTCTTGTAGATGAGGTCGGCATTATCGTCCCGGATCATCGGCTTGTGGGTGGGAATCACGACCACCTGCAGCTTGTAGATCTTGTCGAACTCCTCCGCTTCGGTGACCGCGGTGCCCGTCATGCCGGCCAGCTTGGTGTACAGCCGGAAATAGTTCTGATAGGTGATGGTGGCGAGCGTCTGGGTCTCCTGCTGGACCTTGACGCCCTCTTTCGCCTCCACCGCCTGGTGCAGGCCGTCCGACCAGCGGCGACCCGGCTGCTGGCGGCCGGTGAACTCGTCGACGATGATGACCTCGCCGTCCTTGACCAGGTAGTCGCGGTCGCGGTGGAACAGCGTGTAGGCTTTGAGCGCCTGGTTGATCTGGTGCGCCTCGTCGACATGCTCGAGCTCGTAGACGTTTTTGATGCCGGTCCAACGCTCGATCTTCGCGATCCCCTCCTCGGTCAGCGCCGCCGACTTCGTCTTCTCGTCGACGGTGTAATCGTCCGCGGCCAGCCGCGGGATGAGGCGGGCATACTGGTAATACTTCTCGGTGGACTCCTGCCCCTGGCCGGAGATGATCAGCGGCGTGCGTGCCTCGTCGATGAGAATGCTGTCCACCTCGTCGACGATGGCGAAGTTCAGGCCCCGCTGCACGCACTGGGTGAGGTCGACCGCCATGTTGTCGCGCAGGAAGTCGAAGCCGAACTCGCTGTTCGTGCCGTAGGTGATGTCGGCCTGGTAGGCCTCGGCGCGGGTGATTGGCCGCAGGTGCTGCAGCCGCGGGTCCGGATGGGTTTCGTCAAGGAACTCGGGATCGTAGAGCAACGACATCTCGTGCCCGATGACCGCCACGCTCATCCCCAGCGCGTGGTAGATGGGCGCGTTCCAGCCGGCGTCGCGCCTCGCCAGGTAGTCGTTCACCGTGATCAGATGCGCGCCCTTGCCTTCCAGCGCATTCAGATAGAGCGGCAGCACCGCGACCAGCGTCTTGCCCTCCCCGGTTTTCATCTCGGCGATCTTCCCCTGGTGCAGCACGATGCCGCCGACATGCTGGACGTCGAAGGGGCGTAGGCCGATGGTCCGTCGGGCGGCTTCGCGCACCACCGCAAAGGCCTCCACCAGCAGGTCGTCGAGCGCCTCACCGTTCTCCAGCCGCTGGCGCAGCTCGGCCGTTTTCGCCCGCAGCTCGTCATCGCTGAGCTTCTCGATCAGCGGCTCGAGTTCGCTGATGTCGGCAACCCGCTCGAGGTGCCGCTTGACCTCCCGCGCGTTCGGATCGCCTAGGACTTTGCTAAGGACGCTCATGGATTACCCGCTAATGCCGCAAGCAGTAAGCATACCCGCGCTGCGGCGGTCCAAACGGCGGCTGCGGCTACGACAGATCCGCTTCCAGCAGGCCGAGGGACCCGTCGTGGCGCCGGTAGAGCAGGTTCAGCTCCTGTTTTGAAGCGCTTGATCCTCGCCACGCCGTTGGAGCGCACGGCTGTGGATGCCGCCTCGGACACCGTCTGGCCGATGGCCGCTGCGGGCTTGGAGCGGCGATGGTTCTTGAGCTTCTCCTTGTGCTGGCGAATCTGCCGGTCCATCTTGTCGACCACGAGATCGACGGCTTCGTTCATGTGCTCCGCGGATTGGACCGCCTTGAGGATGTTGCCGGTGCGACCGGTGACGTGCACGGTGAGCTCGGCGACCTTCATCGTCTCCAGGCTCTTGTTCTTCTCCGTGCCGAGCTCCATGCGGGCCTGCAGGATGTGGTCGAAATGCCGCGCCAGCTTCTCGAGCTTGGCCTGTGCGTAGGCCTTCATCTGGGGGTCGGCCGTGGACTTCTTGGCCTGGATCAAGATCTCCATGGTGGCCTCCTGCGAGATCTCGAGATGGCATGAGTATAGCGAGACCACCAGGTGAGCTGCGCCGACGCGCGAACGTCCCGAAGCGCGTTACTTGGTGGGCCGCTCGTTGGCGCGGCGATCGGGGAAGACGCGCGAGAGCTCCGGCGGGATCGGTACGCCCGCGGCAAACAGCTTGTCCATGATGTGCGGACGAATCCCGGTTGGCCGGAAGACGCCGGTCATGACGCCGTTCTTGTCCGCACCGTGCGACTCGTAGAGGAAGATTTCCTGCATCGTGATGGTGTCGCCTTCCATGCCGGTGATCTCCGTGATGCTGGTCACCTTGCGTTGCCCGTCGCGCATCCGGGAGAGCTGAACCACCAGGTCGATGGCGGAGGCGGTCTGCTGGCGGATGGCCCTCATCGGCAGGTCGATACCCGCCATCAGCACCATCGTTTCCAGCCGGGACAGCGCGTCGCGGGTGGTGTTGGCGTGGAGGGTGGTCAGCGAGCCGTCGTGACCGGTGTTCATCGCCTGCAGCATGTCCAGCGCCTCGCCGGCACGGCACTCGCCGACCACGATGCGGTCGGGGCGCATACGGAGAGCGTTGATGACGAGCTCACGGATGCCGACCTTGTTCTCGCCGTTGAGGTCGGGCGGGCGGGACTCCATGCGGCAGACGTGCTCCTGGTGGAGCTGCAGCTCGGCGGCGTCTTCGATGGTGACGATGCGCTCGTCGGGCGGGATGAACGAGGAACACACGTTGAGGAGGGTCGTCTTGCCGGTGCCGGTTCCACCCGAGATCAGGAGGTTGGCGCGCGCCATGACGCACGCCTTGAGGAAGCCGACCGCCTCGTTGGTGACGGTGCCGAAGTTGACGAGGTCCTCCGCCTGGAAGGGGTCGCGCGAGAACTTCCGGATGGTCAGCATCGGCCCGTCGAGCGCGATCGGCGAGATGACGGCGTTGACGCGCGAGCCGTCGAGCAAGCGGGCGTCGACCATCGGGGTGCGGAAGTCGATGCGGCGGCCGACCGCCGAGACGATGAAGTCGATGACTCGCAGCAGGTGGTTTTCGTCGTCGAACTTGCGGTCGGTGAGGAGGATCTTGCCGTTGCGCTCGACATAGACGTTTTCATGGCCGTTGACCATGACTTCGGTCAAGCTATCGTCGAGCACCAGGTCCCGGATGGGTCCCAGTGCCTCGTAATAGCGGGCGAGCTCGTCCTGCGAAACCTCGGACGCGTTGACCATCTAAGTCACAATCCCCCAAACAGGAAATCCAAAGACAGGCCGACTGTCCCGGGCTATGTAACGGCGACCGCCGGCAAAGTTTGCGCGACCGCCAGGACCAGGAAGGCGCCGATCGAGCCGCCCACTTCGGCGACCGCCTCGGCGGCCGCCGTCAGGGTGGCGCCGGTGGTGCAGACGTCGTCCACCAGCCCCAGGCGGTGCCCGGGCGGCTGGGCGGCGGTCCAGTGGAACGCTCCGGCCAGGTTGGCCCGCCGTTCGGCCTGGCTCAGCCCCACCTGGGCCGGCGTGGCTCGGACCCGCGTCAGCCCGCTGACCAGCGGCATGCCCAGCGCGCTCGCGAGCTGGGCGGCCAGCCGCTCCGCCTGGTTGAAGCCGCGCTCACGCTGTCGTTGAGGATGCAAGGGCACAAAGGTGAGGGCCGCCAGGGGCAGTCCGGCGGTCACGATGGCGCGAGCCAGGGGTTGGGCGAGGACCGTCGCCAGCTGTGGCCGCGGCCGGTATTTGTAGGTATGGATCGCCTGTTGCAGCGGCCCGTCGAACCGGCCGGCCGCCACCAGTGGGATGCCGGCCAGGGTGCTCGCCGAGGGGCGTCGCAGGGTCCCGGCGCAGGCGGGACACCAGGCCGCGCCATAACCGCCACAGCCGCCGCAGCGCGGCGGAAAGAGCAGGTCGAGCAGGCTCACCTCAGGCAACGAGGAGCTGGTCGCCCGGCTTGATGACGTGGCGGCGGACGCTGCCCGCCGGAAGCTCGGCGACCCTGTCGGCGCGCCAGACGAAAGGCACCATCCCGATCCACGGCAGCAGCCGTTCATAGGTCTTCACGACGACACCCTGCTTGTCGACGAAGACGGCGTCGATCGGGAAGCGCATGAACATCATGTGGATGCCATTGCAGCCGTTGATCAGCAGCCCGCCGTTCTCCGGCAGCCGCGCCCGCCCCATCAATCCCAGCCCGGAGGTGATGAAATTGCTCGCCACCTCGAGCGGCTCGGCGACGATCGTCCCGTCCTGTTTAGTCAGTCGCAAAACTCTAATCCTGTATTGTGTCCTGATTTTATCAGCGGAAGAGCGAGGCTGCAAGCCGAGCCGCCCTTTCGGGCGAAAGAGGGCGGGCGCCGTATGCCGCTCGGGCGAGCACACGAGCGCGAGGAATTCTGCGCGAGTGCGCCGCGAGCGGCTGGACGGCGCACCCGCCCGGTTGGGTCTCCGTGTAACTGCCCTACTTGTGTTGAAAAGTGTGAATGATAATGATTACAGCAGGCCCCATCAAGACGATAAATAGCGTTGGGAAGATGCAGCCGATCATCGGGAAGAGCATTTTCAGCGGAGCCTGCGCGGCCTGCTCTTCCGCCCGCTGACGGCGGCGGCGCCGCATCTCTTCCGACTGGATGCGGAGTACTTTCGCGATACCGACACCGAGCTGTTCCGACTGGATGAGCGCCTGGATGAAGGTGTGCAGCTCCTCGACGCCGGAGCGGCGGCCCATGTCATCGAGCGCCTCCAGGCGCGGCCGGCCGAGCCGGATCTCGTTGAGCACCTGCGCGAACTCGTCGGAGAGCGCGTTCTTGAATTTTTCCGTGAGCCGCCCGATGGCGGCGTCGAAGCCAAGGCCGGCCTCGACCGAGATGGTCAGCAGGTCGAGCGCGTTCGGCAGCGCCAAACGCAACTCTTTCTGCCGTCCCTTGATCTTGTTGTTGAGCCAGACGTCGGGGAGGAAACGGCCAAGCACGAAGCCGAGGCCGAGCGCCGCGCCCTTGAGCGGAAGGCTCGTGACCCCCATCACCCCGGCCAGACCCAGAGCCACCAGGGCGATGACGATGCCGAAGATCACCTTGACGACCTCGAAGCCGTTGACACTCAGCGCGTAGGGCCGGCCGGCGAGGTTGATCTTGTTCTGGACGACGATCTGGCGGTTCTTCGCCATGCGGGCGGTGAGCAAGCTGCCCAGCCGCTCCAGCACCGGCTTGATGAAGCGCTCGCTGAACGGCAGCGAGAGCTCGATTTCGTCGAGCGTCAGGTTGTGGTCGCGATACTGCGCCAGCCGTTCCGCAATGAGGTCCTGCCGGGGCTTGGCCGTCACGGCCTGCATCGCGATGATGATGCCGGCGAAGGCCAGGAAGGCGAAGACGATAGTGAAAATACTCATTCGCTACACCTGGATGTTCGTGATTTTCGAGATGATGCCGTAGCCGATCGCGATCGAGACGAGGCCCATACCGATCAGGACGTAACCCAGCCATTCGTGGAAGAGCGGCGTGATGTAGGTCGGCGAGATGAAGGTCAGGATCAGCGCGAGCGCGAAGGGCAGACCCGTGATGATGTAGCCCGAGGCGCGAGCCTGCGCGGTCAGGGTACGGATCTCGCCCTGGATGCGGATCCGTTCCCGGATGGTGAAGGCGATGGTGTCGAGGATCTCGGCCAGGTTGCCACCGACGACGCGGTGGATCTGGACCGCCGTGACCATCAGGTCGAAGTCTTCGGATTCGATGCGCTTGACCATGTGCTGCAAGGCGTCATCGACCGAGACGCCCAGGTTCATCTCGCGGACCGCCCGGCTGAACTCGTCCGCCATCGGCGGTGAAGAGCTCTTGGCGATGGTGGCCATCGCCTGGGCGAACGAATAACCGGCTTTGAGCGCGTTGGAGAGCAGGACGACGGTGTCGCCCAGCTGGTTGTTGAAGGCCTTGAGCCGGCGGCGCTGCCGGAACTTGAGGAAGAACCCCGGAGCGAAGTAGCCGACCGGGATGCCGATCAGGGCGAGAATCGGGCTGTGGAAGCGGAGGAACAGGATGGCGCAGAGCAGGACGATGAGGCCGACGATGACCATGACGTATTCCGAGACCCGGAGTTTGAGGTCGGCCTTGGCCAGCTCGTCGGTGAGCTTCGAACTGCGCCCACCCTTGTTGCGGGTCAGGCTCTTGTTGAACCTCTCCAGGAACCCTTCGACGAAGCCACCCTTCTTGGCGCCAGCCTCGGGGTTGTAGCTGTCCATGTGCAACTCTTCGGCCGGCTGCCGGTTGTTGGACATCAGCGCCATGACCACGATCAGCGCCGCGATGGCTGCCATGGCCGCGAAGACAAGCTGGATTGACACTTAGTGGCCTCCTTGTCCGGCAGGATCGGGCACCGGCGTGAAGAGGTCCTTCGTTACGCCCTCGCCTGACGACTGCAGGTGGTCGAAATATTTCGGAATGATGCCGGTGGCCGTGAAGTAGCCCTGCACCTTACCGTCTTCGCTGACGCCGGTCTGCTTGAACACGAATATGTCCTGCACCTTTACCTGGTCGCCGTGCAGTCCGAGCACCTCGCTGACGGCGATGATCTTCCGCGACCCGTCCCGCAAGCGGCTCTGCTGCACGATGACGTTTATGGCGGACGAGATCTGTTCCCGGATGGCCCGGGAGGGCAGTTCTGCACCCGCCATCAACACCAACGTTTCCAGACGGTTCAAACTGTCACGCGGCGAGTTCGCGTGGATAGTCGTCAACGATCCGTCATGGCCTGTATTCATCGCCTGGAGCATGTCGAGGGCCTCGCCGCCGCGGCACTCGCCGACCACGATCCGATCGGGACGCATACGCAGCGCGTTGACGACCAGGTCCCGGATGGCGATCCGGCCGCGCCCTTCGACGGTCGCCGGCCGTGACTCAAGCGTTACAACGTGCTCCTGGTTGAGCTGGAGCTCGGCGGCATCCTCGACCGTCACCACTCGCTCCTCCTCCGGGA
>VBFX01000036.1 GCA_005889395.1 Chloroflexota bacterium | reverse complement strand
GGGGTTGGGCTCGGAATCGCGCTCTGCCTGAGCGTGACCATTTGGCTCCTCACGGCCCACTAAGAGAAGGAAAACCCCCAACTTTCGAGGAGCTGTCGAAAACGACTGGTTCCAGAGAGCGGGAGACGGGACTCGAACCCGCGACCATCTACTTGGAGGGCAGATGCTCTACCAGCTGAGCTACTCCCGCATGCCGAGCAAATTCTAGCCCGCTATCTCCAAATGGGTGGCTCGATCCAACCCTGGGTCCTGTGGCAGCCGCCCGGCAAAGGCCTTGCCTAGGAAAGTCGCCGCGAACTCCTCGCTCGGGATGCGGTACTTGAGGAAGCGTTTTGTCAAAGGGTCGAGCGTCACCGTTTCCGAATAGCCGAGTTCCGGAAGATCCCTGGACGGTATCAGGAGGCAGAAGTCGTGAATGCGCCGATCCGGCCGCAGCAACACCAGCAGCACCCACAGACCGCCATCAACGAAGAAGTGCGGTTGCTTGACGTCGAAATGAATCCTCCGAGTCTCATTGAAGGTAGCGGCGCGGATATGAATCCCGGCGAACCGCTGGGTGCCCAAGTGGTGCACGAGAAGGGTCACCGGATCGAGGCGTACACGGTCTTCCACAACGGTGATTCCATCGCCGCCCGCACGTTCTAGCTCCGCCGCAACCCATAAGGTCCCCAGACCGGAAATACTGAAATTACCCGCATCACCTGGGAGGAGAGGCAGCTCCCGCGTGCCTCGGGCCGGGAGTGGCGGAATTGGTCGCAGCCAGCCAGGAATCGAGGCGATCCACGCGGCGAGGCCCTCCACGTCGACCACAAAACGAGACCATATGTCGTCGGCTGACCCGCCAAAGTTCGCAATGAACCGATAAGACTCGATTGCGTGCGAGACGGTGCGCGGACAGCGCTCACGGAATTCGCGATCCGGGATCAAGTAAAGACGGCGGTAGAGCTGATCATGCGGGGGTGGCACGTGCACCATGGCAAGGTAGCCGCCGGACAGATGGTGAAGGTCCTCGACGGCGATCTCCTCGGTAACGATGGCGTCTGGGCTGACATGACGGCAGCCTTTGACCTGGATTGGGACCGTCAGCAGGCTCCGTAGCCGCCGGAGATAGAGGTCGACCCCTCTGTCGATCAGCGGCCGGGCGACTGTGCCAGAACCGCTGGCGGCCGCAGCCAAGGCCACGCCGAGCAGATCTTCGGCGATTGGCCCAAACTGCGCCGTCGTAAGCTCGCTCTTCCAACTCGGGCGTCGGGGCGGTTTCAGCGGGTTTCGCACCTGTCAGCCTCAGGACAGGAACGGGGGTGCCTACCGCGAACCTGCGATCAGGCTACGGGCGATCGTCGATCCAGGCCTCGCCTTCGGTGTAGACCTCTTTCTTCCAGATCGGCACCGTGTGCTTCAGCTCGTCGATCAGCCACTCGCAAGCGTCGAACGCCTCACCGCGATGGGAGGCCGCCACCGCGATCACCACGCTGACCTCTCCAACCTGCAGGGTCCAGATCCGGTGAACCACGGCGACATCCGAGATCGGCCACCGCCGGCGTGCCTCCTCCGCAAGGTCTTCCATCTGCTTATTGGCCATCGACCCATAGGCCTCGTAGACCAGCGCCCGAACCTGCTTGCCGCGCGAGTGCTCGCGAACGATGCCCTGGAACAGCACCAGCGCCCCGTCCGCGTCGCTCCGGATATCAGCCGCAATCGCCATGGGGTCGAGGGGCTCCTCGCGCAAGGCCACCACACCACGCCGCTCGCCGATCGCGCCTCCACTCACGGGCGGAATGACGGCCAACTCGTCACCCTCTTTCAGGGGGTCATCCCAACCCGCGTACTCCGAGTTCACCGCACACCGGAAGGAGCGCGGAAGCGGGCCAAGGTCATATTGCGTGCTCAGCTGGCTCCAGGCGTCGGCAGCGGTCGCCCCGGCCGGCAGGGCCAGATCGATATTCGGCTGCCCGACCAGCTCGCGGGGCTTGGCGAAGAGCACCACGCGTACCTTCATGGCGTCATGATACGGCCGCTCGTTTGGGGAACTTGGGAACCAATATCTTCTCCACTCGCAGTTCGCCCTCGAACGCCAGCCGGGCCATCGACCGCTCGGTGCCGCCGAACTGCGGACGCGTCGCCGTCCCCGGGTTGATGAAGCGGGTCCGCCCGACCACCTCGTCGCGGAAACGGTGGGTGTGGCCGTGTATCACGACATCGAATCCAGCCGCCCAGCGCGCCCGCTGCTTGCCGAGGTCGTGGACCATGCCGAGACGCCAGCGTCCGATCGTGCCCTCGATCGTCGTGGGATACCGGGAATCGCTGGGCGCATTGCCGTTGACGACCACGAGGCGCCCCAGGCGCCGCAGCCCGTCGAGAACGTCGGCGCTACCCCAGTCGCCGGCATGCCAGATCTCATCGACACCGGCGAATTCCTTCGCGACGTAGGCCAGCAGCGCCTCGACGTCGAAGCTCCCCTGGGTGTCGGCTAGGAGTCCGATCCTCATCGAAACAAGTCGGTCGCCGGATCTCGCAGCATTGTTTGCACGCGGCCGTCGCCCGCGAGTGACGCACCCCGGACCAGGGCAACCGGGACCCGGTCCAGCTTGCCCATCACCAGTTCCGCCGCGGAAGCGAGCTCATCGACGACCGCCAGCTCGGTACCCTGTAACTCATAACCGTCTGGGTCCTCCCGGCCTCGGTAATCACGCATCGCCACTACGCCGGCCGCGCCGATGGCGACGTTGACCTGCCCTTCGCGCCATGGCCGGCCGAAGCTGTCGGAAATCACGACGCCGACCGCGACACCGGACATGGCTTGGAGCCTCGCCCGCAGCCGGCTGGCCGACTCGTCGGGGTGCTCGGGAAGCAACACGACCATCTCCTTGCCCCCGGTATTCGATCGATCGACGCCGCTGTTGGCACAGATGAAACCGTGTCGCGTTTCCGTGATCAGGACGCGCGAAGCCTCACGGACGATCCGCACCGACTCAGACAGTATGACCTCTACGTGACGCGGGTCGAAGCCGATACGCTGCCCGATCTCGGTTGCCCGCGCGGACGGGTGCACCCCGTCGAGTGACACCACGCGGCCTTCGGCTTTCGAGACCACCTTCTGGGTGATGACGACAACATCGGCCGCCTCGAGAGACATGCCAAGCCGGGCGAGGGCGTCCGCGATGAGATCAGCAAGCGGGGCGCCGTTGACGATCTCGGGGAGTCCGGATATGGGATAGATCGAGACTGCACTCAAGCGTGCGGTGGCGTGCTCGCAAGCGCCCGATCCGCGACGCCGAGCTCCTGCAGCAGGCGGCGCGTCGCGGTGTCGCGGGGTAACTGCATGAAGGCGACGACGTCGTCGGGCCGGTCGAGGTCGTATCGGAGCCCCTCCATGTCCCTCACCTCGAAACTGCGGTTGGCGCGCCGGGCCTCGGCCTGGTGCAGGCTGAAGCTATCCTCGCCGAAGCGCAGCGTGATGGCGTGCGGCGGCACCAG
The DNA here is from genome assembly GCA_005889395.1 of Chloroflexota bacterium. Classification (GTDB taxonomy): domain Bacteria; phylum Chloroflexota; class Dormibacteria; order CF-121; family CF-121; genus CF-13. The sequence goes on along the minus strand of VBFX01000036.1, from coordinate 1,568 downwards.
GCGCAGCCCGTTGGTTCCGAGGCGCTGGCGATCAGGTGCGAGCAAGACTTCGATTTCCGGCCGGTAGGTACACAGATCGGACAGCTCCTGCGGCGTCACCGCGGGAACATCACCGGGGATCGTGAGCGCCGCCGTGAAGCCTCGCTCCCAGGCCGCGGCGAACCCCTGTCCCACCGCCGCACTCTGACCCTGGCCCACGCGATCGATCAGCGGTTCGAGGCCGAAGCGACGCCCTTCTTCGAGGATGTCCGGGTCTTCCGAAATCACGAACCGCCCGTAGGTCGTCAGGGTCGATACCACCGCAAAGACCTCGCTGGCCATCACGCCGGCCAGCCGTTCGCGCTCGGGCTCGCTCAAGAGCGGCTCCAGCCGATGTTTGGCGCGGCGCGGTGATTTGACCGGGACGACGATGGCGAGGGTCACGCGGCCGCCGGTTCCCTCAACAGGTTCACCGCGGTTGAGGCGACGTCGCGAGCCGACTCGACGTCATCGAGCATCGTCGGCCGCACGGCAATCCGGTAGCCGATGGCCGCGATCGACGGGGCCAGCGCCGCGTCCGCGGTGTCGAGGACAAAGCCGGTCGCGAGGTCCTGGTATCGCTCCGCGACGCCGAGCGCATCCGGCCGAACGCCCTCCGCGCGCAGGAGCTCAACGGTCGGTCCCTTGACCGCGCGGCCGCCGATGAGCGGCGAGATGGCTACGGTTTTCCCGCGGGCGGCCCGCAGCATCGCCCGCATACCGGGCACACGCAAGATGGGCTCGATACTGATGCTCGGATTGCTCGGCGCGATCAGCACGAGACCCGCCGCCTCGATCGCCTCGGCAACCCCCGGCGCCGGGCTGGCCTCATCGAGCCCGGTCCAGTAGATCTCGTGGACCGCCGGCCGCCAGTGTTCGCGCACGAAGTACTCCTGGAAATGCAGATCGCCGGCATCGGTCTTGAGCCGCGTCTCGATCCGGGCATCGCTCATGGGAAGGATCCGGCTGCGGACGCCGAGCCGCTCGGCGAGCTCGCCGGTCACCCGATGGAGCGGGACGCCGGCGGCCAGCCGTCCGGTCCGATAGAGGTGCGTCGCCAGATCACGATCACCCAGCTGGAACCAGGACCGGTCGGTGATCATCGCGAGGGCCGCCTGGGCGGTGAAGGTGTCCCCTCGGACCCCCCAACCGCGCGACTCGTCGGCCACGCCGGCCAGCCAGTAGATGACCGTGTCGAGATCAGGGGCGATATAGAGGCCGTGCCACCACATGTCGTCGCCGGTGTTCCCGATCACGGTAATCTCCTCCGGCGGCAGAATGCGTACCAGCCCCCGAAGGAATCGCGCTGCCCCGACGCCGCCCGCCAGGACGGCGACGGGCCTCGCACTCATTCAAGCATCATAGAAAACAATGTCACTCTTCCAGGCCCTGGTATTGGCCTTGCTTCAGGGCGTCACCGAGCTCTTTCCGGTAAGCAGCCTCGGACATACCGTCATCCTGCCCAGGCTGCTGGGCTGGAATATCAACCAGGCTGATCCCACCTTCCTCGCCTTCGTGGTCCTGCTCCACGTCGGAACCGCCATCGCCCT
>VBFX01000096.1 GCA_005889395.1 Chloroflexota bacterium | reverse complement strand
AATCGATCGCTCGCCGCGCAGGAACGCCCCTGTGATCGACTCCGGCGATTTCAGGATGTCGTCGAAGCTGCCCGTGGCGACGATCTTGCCGCCGTGCTCGCCGGCCCCCGGTCCGATGTCGACGATGAAGTCCGCCGTCCGCATGGTTTCTTCGTCATGCTCGATGACGACCACGGTGTTACCGATATCGCGCAGCGCCAGCAGCGTGTTGATCAGCTTCCGGTTGTCGCGCTGATGGAGCCCGATGGAGGGCTCATCGAGGATGTACAAAACGCCCATGAGTTTCGATCCGATCTGCGTGGCGAGCCGGATACGCTGCGCCTCGCCGCCCGACAGCGAGTCGGCGGCGCGGGCGAGGCTCAGGTAGTCGAGACCGACGTCCACCAGGAACTGGAGCCGCTCGCGGATCTCTTTCAGGATGGCGCGCGCGATCAGCGTTTCACGTTCCGTCAGCTGAAGCTTCGCAAACCAGTCCTGCGCGGCCGTGATCGACAAATCGCAGACGTCCATGATCGAGCGATCAGCCACGGTCACGGCGAGATATTCCGGCTTGAGCCGCTTCCCTTTGCAGACCGGGCATGGCCGCGGCGTCATCAGCCGCTCGATCTCGGCGCGGATGAACTCGGACTCGGTCTCGCGATGGCGCCGCTCGAGGTTCGGGATGATGCCTTCGTATGACGTCTCGTACCAGCGGCGCTGCCCCTCGCTGTTGACGTACTTCACGCGCAGGGGGTCACCGTTGTTGCCGTAGAGGATGATTTGCCGCTCTTTCACCGTCAGCTTCCCAAATGGCTTGTCCATCGGGATCTTGTACCGCTGGGCGACGGCCTCGACGAGATCGTTGTAGAAGTACGACGAGCGACCCAGGGTGCGGATCGCGCCATCGGCGAGCGGCCGGCTCTTGTCCGGGATCACAAGGTCCGGATCGATCTCGAGCTTGCTGCCCAGCCCCGTGCAGGCGGGGCAGGCACCGTGCGGGTTGTTGAACGAAAAATTGCGGGGCGCGAGCTCCTCCATCGAGAAGCCGTCATAGGGGCAGGCGAAGTTCTGGCTGAAGAGCTGCTCCTCGCCCTTACCATCGGTACGCGTTACGAGAACGAGCCCGCCGGCCATCTTTGCCGCGGTCTCGACCGACTCGCGCAGCCGGCTGATGCCTTCGCGGTCGATCACCAGCCGGTCGACGACGATCTCGATGCTGTGCTTTTTGTTCTTGTCCAGGGAGATGCGCTCGGTCAGCTCATACAGGTTGCCATCGACCCGTGCCCGGACGAAGCCGGCCTTCTTGGCCTCAGAAAGGACGTCCTGGTGCTCGCCCTTCCGGTCGCGGACGACCGGGGCCAGAATCATGACCCGGCTCCCCTGGGGGAGCTCCATGACCTTGTCGGCAATCTGCTCAGTGGTCTGACGCGTGATCTCGTGTCCGCTGATCGGGCAGTGGGGATGGCCGATGCGCGCCCACATCAGGCGCATGTAGTCATAAATCTCCGTTACGGTCCCCACCGTCGACCGCGGGTTGTGGCTGGTTCCTTTCTGGTCGATGGAGATCGCCGGCGACAGCCCATCGATCTGATCAACGTCGGGCTTGTCCATCTGTCCGAGGAACTGCCGCGCATACGACGACAGCGACTCGACGTACCGCCGCTGCCCCTCGGCGTAGATGGTGTCGAAGGCGAGGGACGATTTCCCCGAGCCCGACAGCCCGGTGAAGACGACGAGCCTGTCGCGGGGGATGGTCAGGTCGATGTCTTTGAGGTTGTGCTCGCGCGCCCCCTTGATCACGATCTCGGTGTGCTGCCCACGGGGGATCTCCCTCCCCCGCTCGCGGGGGAGGGTCGGGGTGGGGGACTTCTTTTCAGCCACCGACGCGGGCCCTCATGCGGCTGGTCTTCGGCTTTCGCCACATCCCGGACTCGGCGGCGGCCGCCGGCGGCAGGGACTCCCGGTATTCCATCGCGTCGCGACGAAGCGCGACGAGCCGGTCGCGGAGTTCCGCCGCCCGCTCGAACTGCAGGTCGCGAGCGGCTTTCTTCATCTGGCGTTCGAGATCCTTGATCAGGCGCTCGATCTCGTCCGGCGGCAACCCGGACGCAAGCGTGGCGATCGTTTCTTCGATCGCTTTCTCTTGCTGCTTCTCGAGGTTGTAGACAGCCTTCACGATGCTCGCCGGCGTGATGCCGTGCTCCACGTTGTAGGCGATCTGGATGTTGCGACGGCGGTCGGTCTCGTCGATCGCCCGTCGCATCGAGCCGCTGACCGAGTCCGCGTACATGATGACGTGGCCATCGACGTTTCGGGCCGCCCGCCCCGTCGTCTGGATCAGCGAGCGGGCGTCGCGCAGGTAGCTCTCCTTGTCGGCGTCCAGGATGGCGATGAGCGCGACCTCCGGCAGGTCGAGACCTTCCCGAAGCAGGTTGATACCGACGAGCACGTCGAAGACGCCGAGCCGCAGGTCGCGCAGGATCTCGACACGCTCCAGCGTATCGACGTCCGAGTGCAGGTAGTTCACCTTGATGCCCATCTCGCGCAGGTAGTCGGTCATGTCTTCCGCCATCTTCTTCGTCAGCACGGTGATCAGCGTGCGCTGCCCCTTCTCCACCCGCTTGTGGATCTCCCCGATCAGGTTGTCGATCTGGCCCTTGGTCGGGCGGACTTCCACGGTCGGGTCGACCAGGCCGGTCGGCCGGATGACCACCTCGATCGTCTGCTGGGAGCGCTGTTCCTCGTACGGCCCCGGGGTCGCCGAGACGTAGACCACTTGTTGTACCTTGCGCTCCCATTCCGCAAACGTGAGCGGCCGGTTGTCGAGGGCCGAGGGCAGCCGGAAACCATAGTCGACGAGGGGGATCTTCCGCGACCGGTCGCCGCCGTACATGCCACCGATCTGGGGGACACCGACGTGCGACTCGTCCACCACCACGAGGGTGTCCTGGGGCAGAAAGTCCATCAAGGTATAGGGCTCCTGGCCGGGACGGCGGCCGGTGAGGTGCCGGCTGTAGTTCTCAATCCCAGCGCAGCTACCGGTCTCTCGCATCATTTCCATGTCGAAGAGTGTCCGCTGACGCAAGCGCTGCGCTTCCAGCAGCTTCCCCTGGCTCTCGAACCAGGCGACCCGCTCGTCGGTAGTGGGTCGCCGGGAAAACCTGGAAGGCCTCGATGTCACCGATCAGCTCGCCGGTCAATGGATCGATTTGAACGATTCGTTCGACGACATCGCCGTTGAACTGGACCCGCGTTGCAATTTGATCGTAAGAGGGCTGCACGTCGACGGTATCGCCGCGCACGCGAAAGCGTGAGCGGCCGAAATCGACGTCGTTGCGCTGGTATTGCAGGTTCGTCAGCTTGCGCAGGAAGATATCCCGGCGAAACCCCTCGCCAGCATGGATCTCGACCGACTCACCCAGGTAGTCCTCGGGCGAACCGACGCCGTAGATGCACGAGACGCTGGCCACGACGATGACATCCCGTCGGGTTAGCAGAGCCCGAGTCGCCGATTGCCGCAGCCGGTCGATCTCGTCGTTTCGAGACGAGTCTTTCTCAATATAGGTGTCACTTCGCGGGATATACGCTTCCGGCTGGTAATAGTCGTAGTAGCTGACGAAGTACTCGACGGCGTTTTGGGGAAAGAAGGAGCGAAACTCGCTGCACAGCTGGGCGGCCAGCGTCTTGTTCGGCGACATGACGAGCGTCGGCCGCTGGATCTCCTGGATCATCTGGGCGACGACCATCGTCTTGCCAGAGCCGGTGACACCCATCAGGACCTGGTGTTTTTGGCCCCCGTCAACCCCTTCGGCGAGCTTTTTGATCGCCTCCGGCTGGCCGCCGGCCGGCGAAAAACCAGCCGTGAACGCGAAGTTGGGCATCCCTCAATTGTAAGTTCGCCGCGGCGGAAGTTTAAAGGGGTCTAGTCGAGCAGATGGCCGGGGTTGACCGCTCGCTTGCGCTCCAGGTAGGCGACCAGCGCAAAGAGCAACGCCAGGCCGAGCAAAAGCCCCCCGATGGCGTCCGAGAGCCAGTGCCATCCGAGGTAGACGACGCCGTAGCCAACAAAGAAGATCACCAGAACCAGAATTGGGCTGAGCCGCGAGCTATCGCGGCCAAAGAGCTCCCAGCGCTCTGCCAGGTAGAGCACCAGGCCATAGGCGAGCGTGGCTCGGACCACGTGACCGCTAGGAAACGAGTAGTGGCCAATCTTGTGGCCTAGTGACGGCAGGAACTCCGGGAATCGCTGCAAGGCTGTGCCTGGCGCCGGGCTCACGATCAGCTGCTTGCCCAGGATCTCGAGGCCGGAGCCGGCGAGAATCAACGCCGCCGGCAAGACCGCCAACAAGCGCAACCCGCGGAAGAGGCCGACGCCGAGCAGCGCGGCGATCACCAGCGTGACCTCGATGCTACCCAGGTAGGAAAAAATCCCAAGCCCGATGTCCTGCCCGGTGCTCCCGCGGCCCTGCAAGTAGTGCGTCATTCGTAAATTCAGCTGGTCGAAGGCGCCAAAGTGCACGAACAGGGCGATGGCGACATAAGCCGCGAAGAAGGCCGCCGCCGTGATCAGCAGCCGCCGGCTCAGAACCGGCCAGCGGAGTCGAATCAGCGCTGACACTTGCGGCAGTACACCGTGCCGCGGCCGGCCAGGCGGGTCCCCAGCAATGGCGTCCCGCATCTCAGGCAGGGCTCACCGCTTCGGCCGTAGACGAGCAGCTTCTCCTGGTTGCCCCCACGGAGCCCAAAGCCATCGAGGTAGTTGATGATCGACGAGCCTCGTGCCGCAATGCTGTTCTCCAGTACGTGCTGAATTGCTTCGTACAGGGCCCGCCGTTCACGCACAGTGAGCCGGTGAGTCCACCGGCTAGGACGGATTCCGGCCCGAAAACATGCCTCATCGGCGTAGATATTGCCCACGCCGGCAAGAAACGATTGATCCAGCAGGGCTGACTTGACCGGCCGCCGCCGGGCCCGGATGAGTCTTTCGAATTCGGCTTCGGTCAGGTCCCCGTGAATCGGCTCGGGGCCGAGCCGCGCCGGGAAGGCGCGGGCCGCGATGAGTTCGGCCATGCTGCCGACGAGGAGCCGTCCGAACTGCCGAGGATCGTCGTAGCGCAGCTCGAGCCCGCTATCAAGCAAGGCCCGAAAGTGGGTGTGCTTGACGGGCGCCTCTTCCGGTTCCCAGACCCGCAGGTGCCCCGTCATACCCAGATGCACGATCACCCGTTCATCAGGCCCATTAACGTCTCGGTTGGCATGCAGCGTATGACGTCCACCGGCAGCCGGGTCGAGGGGCATCACGATGTACTTCCCACGCCGCTCGACGGCCTTAATCGTCCGACCACGCAGGCGTCGAATGAACGTGTTTGCGCTCGGATAACGCACGAGCCGGGCGCGAATCGCGGGATCGCGCGTCAGGTGCAGCGACTCGAAGCGGCGTCCCACCAGCTGCGGTCGCAGATCGTTGACGATCGTCTCGACTTCGGGAAGCTCCGGCATTTACGCTCGGGCGGCCACAAGGCGCACCCGCTGCATGTCCTGCCAATTCGGACCAAGCTTGAGATCGACCTGGACTGGAACTTTCAAAGGGTAAGCTCTGGCCATCAAGTCCGGCACGACTTCAATGACTTGCTCGCGTTCGCCCGGGGTGACTTCGAAAACGAGCTCGTCATGCACGGTCAGGATCATCTGGCTGGCGAGTCCCTGCTCATGAATGTACGTTTGCAGTCGGATCATGGCCAGCTTCATGATGTCGGCCGCGGATCCCTGCACCGGCATGTTGATGGCGATACGTTCTGCTCCTTGACGCAGCATCCGATTCGGAGAACGGATGTCTTGTATATAGCGGCGACGGTGCAACAGCGTCTCGACATAGCCCTGTTCCCTGGCCTGGATCTTGATGCCTTCCAGAAACTCGCGCACCCGGTTGTAGGCACGGAAGTAGGCGTCGATGAACACCCTGGCCTCTTCCGTCGACATGCCGGTGTCTCGGGCAAGGCCGAAGTCACTGAGACCGTAGAACAAGCCGAAGTTGACGACCTTGGCGAGCCGGCGCTGATTCGCGGTCACCTCGGCCTGGGGAATGCCGAAAACTTCCGCGGCCGTGCGGGCGTGGATGTCCTCGCCGCGCGCGAAGGCGTCGAGCAAGACGGGGTCATCGGTCATGTGCGCCAGGACGCGAAGTTCGATCTGTGAATAATCGGCCGATAGCAGGACATCGCGGGGGCGGCCGGGGATGAAAGCCCGGCGAACTTTCTGTCCGACTTCCGTTCGTATCGGAATGTTCTGCAGGTTCGGATCGGACGACGAGAGCCGGCCAGTGGCCGCGACGGTCTGATTGAAGGATGTGTGGACCCGATGCGTCTTGGCATCGACCAGCAGTGGCAAGGCATCGACGTAGGTCCCCTTGAGCTTGCTTAGCTGACGAAACTCCAGGATCTTTGGAATGACGGGGTGCTGGTCGCGCAGGCCCTCTAGCACGGTCGCGTCTGTCGAGTAGCCGCTTTTCGTCTTCCGGCCACCCGGAAGATCCAGGTCTTCAAACAGAAAGCGCGCCAGCTGTTGCGGCGAGTTGACGTTGATCGGCCCATGGGCGACGTCGGCGATCTCCTGATCCAGCCGCTGCAGTTGGTCATACAGCTCGCGGGAGACCTGCTGCAGGTAGGCCAGATCGATTGACACCCCGGCGAGCTCCATCTCGGCCAGCACGGGAACCAATGGCATCTCCAGATCACGGAACAACGCGGCGTTGCCAAGTCGGTCGAGCTCCGACTCGAGCCGCGGCGCGAGCTGCAGCATAACCCGCATGCGCTCACCGAAAAACGCCGCGGCCCGCATGACCTCGACCTGGTCGCAGGTCGTAGCAGCCTTGCCGCTGCCGAAGAGGGCCTCCCGGCCCTCAATCGAGCGATGTAAGACGTCCGAGGCGAGCGCCTCCAGGCTTGGCGAGCGCACGCCCGAGTTGAGCAAGTACGCGGCGACCAGCAGGTCCCAATCGGCACCACGAAGCTCAATGCCGTGCGCCCGCAATGCCAGATAGTCCGCCTTCTGGTTGAAGCCCAATTTCGAAGGCCTCGCATTCTGCAGGCTGGGTGAGAAGCGGCGCAAGACATCACGCAGCTCGAGGCAACGCTCTTCTTCATGAGCGAGCGGGACATAGAAAATTTCACGCTCGTTGAGGCCGACGACGAGGGCGGCGATCCGGCCATGACGCGGCACGTCATCGAGCGTCACCACCTGGAACCCGGCGCGCTCGGCAGTGGCAAATGCCGCGATCAGATGTTCGAGATCATCCGACTCGCGAATGACGGTGACGGACTCGGTCGCGGTCGACTCCAGGGCGAGTGTCGGCTGCCTCGCCTCGGCCGGCTGACCATCGAGCGGCAGCCTGCCCTGGTCCCTCCCGGGCGGAGCAAAGATCGGCGGCGCCGACATCGCACTCCCGTCGGTCCACGTTTGCGGAACCCGGGCGGCGAGGCTGCGAAAGCCCAGGTCGGACAGAATCGTTCGAGCCGCGTCCGGGCGATAGTCCTTCGCCGAGCCGTGGCTGAGATCCAGCGTCACGCCGGGGACATCGAGAAGAATCGTCGCCATTTTCTTGCTGAGCAGCGCTTGCTCCCAGTGCTCGTCGAGGAGCTTCTTGACCTTGGGCGGCGTCACCCGTTCGCGGTTTTCGAGCAGGCTCTCGACCGAACCGAACTCCTGGATCAATTTGATCGCCGTTTTTTCACCGATGCCGCGGATCCCAGGAATGTTGTCCGACACGTCGCCCACCAGGCCCTTGAGATCGACGGTCTGAATCGGTTCGAGACCGTAGCGCTCCCGGACACGGTCCGGCGTGTAGAGGATCGTCTCGGACACACCTCGCTTGCTGGTCAGGACGAACACATCGTCATTGACGAGCTGGAGGGCATCCAGGTCGCCGGTAACGATCGTGCTATGCAGCCCCTGCTCGCGCGCCTGTCTCGCCAGCGTGCCGATGACGTCGTCCGCCTCGACCCCCTGGATCTCGTAAATCGGTATGCCGAAGGCGCGCACGATGTCGCGCGTGAGTGGGAATTGCGGGCTCAGCTCCGGCGGCGTCGGCCGCCGGGTCGCTTTGTACTGTGCCAGCTCTTCGTGCCGGAAGGTCCGGCCTCCCAGGTCGAACGACGCCAGTACGTAGTCCGGATGCTCCTGCAAGGCGAGCAAGAGCATCGACGTAAAGCCGTAGGCGGCGTTGACGACGTTGCCCTCGCGGTCAGTGAGTGACGGCAGGGCGAAGAACGCTCGATAGACCAGCGAGTGGCCGTCGATCAGGACAAGCCGCTGTTTTTTCTCCGGCTCGGGCACCATCAAAGTTTAGTCATGCGCGACTCCCGCAAACGTTAAGCCAGCGGGCAGCACGTCGTGATTCTGAAGGAGAAAGAGACCGACCGCTATTTGCCCATCTGGATCGGCATCTACGAAGCCAACGCGATCGCGCTGAAGATCACGGGCATCACACCGGAACGGCCGATCACGCACGACCTCCTGGCGAATATTTTGCAGAGCGCAGAGATGCGCCTCAAGAAGATCCAGGTGACGTCGCTTACGAACGAAGTCTTCTTTGCGCGATTATTTCTCGCCGTCAACGGGAAGGAAGTCGAGATCGACTCGCGGCCGAGCGATGCGATCGCTCTTGCCGTACGGATGACGTGTCCGATCCTCGTCTCGCAGGACGTTCTCGACAAGGCCGGCGTCTTCCCCGAGAAAGAAGAGGAAGAAGAAGACAAGCTGTCGATCTTCAAAGAGCTGAT
>VBFX01000095.1 GCA_005889395.1 Chloroflexota bacterium | reverse complement strand
GTCGCGGCCTAGTGCTGGGCGCGCTGACGGCGGCGGGTGCGACCGGACAGTTGATCTTCCTGCCCTTTCTGGGCTGGCTGGCGCAGAACCGTGGCTGGCGCAGCGCGGCGATCACGGTCGGCATCGCGGCGCTCGCCGTCGTGCCGATCGTCACGCTCTTCCTCCGCAACCGGCCGGCCGATCTCGGGTTGCGCGCCTACGGTGCAACCGTTCCGGACACGGGGCCACTCTCGACCGGCAACCCCATCCGCAACGCCTTTCGCGGTCTCGGCATCGGCGTGCGCTCGCGCGATTTCTGGTTGCTCTCCGGCAGCTTCTTCATCTGCGGCGCATCGACCAACGGCCTGATCGGCACGCACCTGATTCCGGCATCGATGGACCACGGCATGGCGGAGGTTACGGCGGCCAGCCTCCTTGCCCTGATCGGCGTATTTGACGTGATTGGCACGCTCGTGTCCGGTGTGCTCACCGACCGCTTTGATAGCCGCTGGTTGCTGTTCTGGTACTACGGCCTGCGCGGCCTCTCGCTGCTGATCCTTCCTTACGCCTTCGGCACCGCATACTTCGGGTTGATCCTGTTCATCGTCTTCTATGGACTCGACTGGGTCGCGACCGTGCCGCCCACTGTTCAGCTGGCTCGCAAACTCTTTGGACAGCAGAACTTCACGATTGTGTACGGCTGGATCTTCGCCGCCCACCAGCTCGGCGCCGCCTCGATCGCCTTGGCGGCCGGCGCGGTGCGCACCTTCTTTGGCGACTACCAGCTGGCCTTCATGAGCTCCGGGCTCCTGTGTCTGATCGCGGCCGGCCTCGTGCTTCGAATCGTGCGCATACGCCGCACGGAGGGACCGGAGTTGCCCGTTCCCGCCGAGGCGCCGGCCTACTCCTGAGATTGGGCCGGCGGCTCCTGGTCGTCGGTCTGGCGCTGGTCCTGGCTCTCGTCCCGCGCGCCGCGTGGGCACATGCGGTGCTGTTCGGGTCGGACCCGTCGCCGGATGCAGTACTCGGCGCTCCGCCCGCGTCGGTCACATTGATGTTCTCGGAGACCGTGATCCCCGCCGGCAAGGGGATCAAGGTCTTCAGCCCGAGCGGCCGGCAGGTCGCGGGTCCGGCTCGCGTCCATGGTCACATGCTGACGGCGCCGATCACCTCGACGGAAACCGGCACCTACGTCGTGACCTGGCAGGCCCTGGCCGCGGACACGCACCCTTCGCGAGGGGCGTTCAGTTACGTCGTCGGCCGGCCGAGTGCGAATCCGTATCTGCCCGCCGTTTCCGGTGGCGAGATTGGGACGGCCACGCCGCTCGGGTTCGTGCTCCAGGCGCTGGCCCGCTGGATCCACTTCCTGGGTATCGCTCTGACGTTCGGGATCATCGCGTACCAGGTTGTGACACGACGTGAGCCGCGACTGCGACGGTTGGCGGTCATCGGCGTGGTGTTGCTGATCGCCGCCGAGCCCGTGGCGTTGGTCGCGCAGCTCGCCAGCCTGTCGTTCGATGGCGATACCGCGATCGCGGTCCTCGCCTCTCCTCTCGGCCGCCTGCTCGGACTGCGCCTGGGTGTCGCGTTCCTCGTGTGGGCGCTGCTCGCGCTCGATTCGCCCTGGCCGGTGCTGGGCCTCGGTGGTGTTATGGCGCTGATCGACGGCGCGAGTGCGCACGCGATTCCGGGCCTGCCCGGCGCCGGCTTAGTCCTCGACGCCTTCCACGTGGCGGCGATGGGCGTCTGGGTCGGTGGGCTCGCGGCCTTACTCTTTGTGCCGGACCGGCGATTCAGGCCTTACGCAATTAGCGCCTTCGCAGTCGCCATCGGCACTGGGCTTCTGCTTGCTCTCGGCCACCTCGGATCTCCCGGCGCTCTCGTAACCACCGGCTACGGGTGGGCTCTGTTCGTGAAGGCCGCCATCGTCGCGATTGCCGTCGCCCTGTTCTCCCGCGCTCTCCTCCGCCGCTACTTTCCCTCCCCCTTGCCGGCCTTTTCCCTCACCCGCTTGCGGGGGAGGGTCTGGGTGGGGGTCGCCACTCTAATCCTGGTGATGGCCGCGGTGCTGGTCTCGCTGCCGCCACCCCGATGACTCACTGACGCGGCTTCAGCAGCGTCGTCACGTCGTCTAAGAGGGCCGAGTCGGTCGCATCACCTCTGGGAGTGAGTGTAGGGTCGGATTCCCGGCCGATCCTTGGGAACGACGGAAGGCGGTTCACTTCAGCCGTGCAAAGTGGTGGGCCGGCCGGGGACGAGCGCATCATTCGGTGTGCGAGAAGAGCCCAACAAGAAAGCGCCGATGCCACCCAGCACCGGTGCTGCCAGGGCGAGCACAACCCGCCCCCGAACGCTCAGCCGCCACCAGCCGCAAATGGGATCCGCCAGTGCCCATCCGGCCAGCTCGCCTCGAGAACGTAGCAGCCGGCGTGCGGTATGAAGAGATACGACGGGAAGTACGCAAAGACCTCGTCCGGATTTGCCGGGTTGACCGGATAGGCCTGAGTGCGAGTCGGATCGAGCACCGGACTAGTGCTCGGCGCCTGGTCACCGATCTGGAACCAGAGCGGAGACGCGCCGTCCGAATCGCTCCCGCTCAGGTGCGCCGTGTGACCGTAGTGCGGTTGTATGACCCAGAGCACCTTCTGGTAATAGCCGTGCTCGCCAATTTCGGCTTGGCCCTGCAGCAGGAGAATCGCACCGTGCGCCCCTGAACTGAAGGCGACGCCCCACACGGGTGCTTGGGCTTGCGGGGGAGGGTCAGGGTGGGGGTCGCCGCCCTCATCCTTGTGATGGCTGCTGTGTTGATCTCGCTGCCGCCGCCCCGCTAGGCGTTCAGCTGCCACCGGCCGCGAAGGCCCCCCCTCGCTCGCCACAATGATTACAACGCGGCGGCCGGAGTGGTGGGATGTCGATCCAGGCACAGGCCGTTCGTGTAGAAGGAGAGAGAAATGTCGACCGAAATTCCCCCGATTGGACGTGATGCCGGGTCCGCCGCCAGGCTGCAGATCCTGGCGACCGAGCACTGGAGCCTGCTGGCAACCCGCGCCCTCACATACAACGAAGCCCTCAGCCGGGTAACGATATTCCTGTCCATCCTGTCGGGGGCGTTGATTGCCCTCGCGCTCGTCGCGCAGGCCGATCACTTTGGGCCGATCTTCATTTCAATCGCGATCCCGATGCTTTTGATCGTCATGTTCGTCGGTATCACCACCGTTTCGCGCCTGACGGCGCTCAATCGCGACGACTACCGCTGGGTGATCGGCATGAACCGTCTGCGGCGCGGATATGTCGACCTCCACCCCGAGCTCGAACAGTACTTCATCACCAGCCCACACGACGATTTGTACGGCGCCCTGCAGACACTTGGCATCGACGCCGTCAGCGCGCCGAAACGTCTGGGGTCATGGATTCACATCCCGCAAACGTTGCCGGCCATCCTGAGCGTCATCGTCGCTGCCGTCGGCGGCGCTATCGTGGCGCTGATCGCGCTCGCGATCGCGATTCCGCCCTTGGCCATTGGATTGGTGGCTGCCGCGGCCTTCGTAATCGTCCTGCTAGTCATGGGCGCATGGAACCGACGATCGATCAAGAACTCGCCGCCGAGCCTGCAGCCGAGGTTTCCCTCGCCGATCAAGAGCCGCTGAGTCGCTCGAGCAGCGGCGCGAAGTCGCGATAGTCCTCGCCGACGAGGATGTGGTTGATCCCGAGACGCTCGTTGAGCATCTGGAACTTTTCGACCAGGCTGTTTACGCTGCCGATGAACACGTGCGGGGACTCGAGAATGTCTTGCTCCGAAAGCTCGGCGCCGTAGCGGCGGCGGAGGCGATCGGCCACCTCACGCGCGGCCGGGCGGGCCTGGTCCGTGACCTTCCCCGAGAGCGAGGGGTAGGTGTTGATCTCGAGCTGGTCGAAGCGCGGGCCGGCGGCCTCCCTGATGATGGCGATCTTCTTCTCGCTGCCAGCGAGGGTGCAGCCCATCACGTCTGCGGTCCCATCCGGGAGCACGCGGGGTGCGATGCCAACGATGTTGGCGTTCTGCGCCGCGAAGCGCAGCAGCTTGGGGCTGCCGCCCCCGACGAAGAACGGCGGGTGCGGGCGCTGGATCGGACGAGGAAGGTCCCCGAAGCCCTTGACCCGATAGAAGCGGCCCTCGAAGTCGATCGGACCGTCGGCGAACAGGCCTTTCATGATGACGATCGATTCCGCCAGCCGGTCGATTCGGGTCGCGCCGGGATCGTAGGGAATGCCCGCCGCCTCGTACTCCGGCTTGTTCCAGCCCGCCCCCATGCCAATTTCCAGGCGCCCGTCGCTCAGCCGGTCCAGCGTCGCCAGCTCCTGCGCGAGCACGACCGGGTGCCGCAGGTCGTTGTTGAAGACGAACGTGCCGATCCGCAAGGTCGACGTCACGGCGGCCGCGACGCTCAGCGCAGAGATGGGCGCGAACTGATGCACGAGATGGTCGGACAGCATCATGGCCGAGTAGCCGAGGTGTTCCACCTCGCGGACGGCGTTCACGAACTCGTCCCGCGTCTCCGTGCTGCGGACTCCTGCCGCGAACCGAAATGGCCGCATGGCTGTAATTGTCACAAAGGGCGTTCGATGGAGCGTATACAGGACGACGGCATGGAGCACGCCGCCGACCCGGACCTGGCTCGGGACGCGCAGCGTGGTGATGAAGCGGCGTTCACCTCGCTGCTGCGGCCTTTGCTGGAACCTGCCTACCGGCTGGCAGCGGGGATGCTCCAGGACCGGCAACTCGCGGAAGACGCAGTCCAGGAGGCGGCAGTGAAGGCGTGGCGGAAGATCAACCAGCTTCGAGAGGGCAGCGAGATGCGACCGTGGTTCCTTGGCATCGTCGCCAACGAATGCCGGACCACGCGACGGGCCCGCTGGTGGAGCGTGCTCAAGATCGACGCCGAGCAGCACGGCAATGAAGCGCCGGATGACGAAGCTCTACGCGGGATCGACCTGCGGAATGCGCTGAAGCGATTGCCCGCGGAGCAACGCCTCGTCGTCGTGCTCTATTTCTATCTCGATCTCCGACTCGAGGAGATCGCGGCCATCGCCGGCGCGTCATACGCCGCGGTCCGCGGGCGGCTCTATCGCGGCATCCGCGAGCTGCGAGCGGATTTTCCGATTACGGAGGCCCAGGTATGAACCGGGAAGACGCGCTGCGAAGCGAAATCCACACCGCGCTCGATTCGGTCTCCGGGCCTACGCCCGAACTGATGGGTGGGATCGCGGCGCGGCTTCGCCCGGTGTCGCGCCGCCGGCCGATCGTGGCCATCGGACAGGTCGCTGCCGTGCTCGGGATCGGTCTGGTCGTCGCCGCCGTCGCCTTCTCATTGCATCGCTCCCGAGTGGCCCCACCCGGCGTCACGACAGCGCCAACAACGCCCATCATCGCCGGACCGGGCGCCAACAACGTGTGGATCACAAGTCAGACGTCGAGCAACGGCGCCTACACCGGGGACATCGTCACCGGGATCGACCCGACGGGCCACGTGGTGGGGCAGATCAACGCGCGTGACGAGCTCCGCTCACCTGATGGCTCCCACCTGTATGCGCTGTTTGATGGCGGCCTCGATGTCTACAGCGCGGTCGATGGCCACAAAGAGCAGACGATTCAGCTGCAACCGGTTACCGATGGACAACCGATGCTGAGCGCGGACGGACATTACTTCGCCGTGGTCGGCAACTCCCCCCCGACGCTGCAGCTCGTTGACCTTGTGGCCGGCCGGGCCGTTGCATCGACGAACGTCGGCCTGCCGGCGTTTGGCGTTCCCGTCATCGTCGGCGAGCAAGCGCAGCACGTCTATGTCGTGGGCCCGACCATCGCGAAATTCGCCTTCGACGGCACCACGTTCCGACTCGAACAGCACACGACGGGCCACACGCTGGCGTGCGACGGCCTCGTGGTCGGTGGCATTAATTCCGCGGGCGGGCTGCCGTTTCGGGTGCTTGCCGATGGCCGGACGCTCGTCGCCTTCTGCCCCTCGGATGGCCGGGTCACCTGGTTCGACCTGGTTTCGATGACAGTGACCCACGAGGCGCAGATCGGGCAGCGCAACCCCTTCTGGGTCTCGCCGGTCTTCTCAGGCGATGGCAAGACGCTCTATTTACACGAGGGAGGAACCGGCGCGCTCCACGTGATCGACCTGGTGCAACGCAAGATCGTCACGTCGACCAAGGTCGCCTCGGCCGACGCCAACCCCCTGGCCTGGCTCAGGTCGCTGCTCGTTACCGATGCCGCGGCAGGCGGCATCCCACGAACCGTCGCCCTATCCCCGGATGGCACTTGGCTGTACGCCGTTGGGGCGTTCGGAGCGCGAGGTGGCGTGGGAATCGTCCATCTGACGGACCTGGCGGTGAAGGCACGCTGGCTACCAGACGTCTCGTTGGATTCGGTATGGGTTTCAGCCGACGGCGGCACAATCTACCTGCTTGGGACGGGTGATCAGCTGCGTGTGCTCCGAACCGATGGTTCCCAGATCGCGAAGGTCACCTTGCCGGCAAACTCGTGGGGCTTCATCGTGCCAACCATTCCATAAGCCCTGACCTGTCTCAGATCGGCGGACGGCGGCGCGCGTCCGGCAGGGCAAGTTCGACGGCACGGCCGATTCGAAGCACCGTGTCCTCGCGCCAACGCCGGCCCACCACCTGCAGCCCGACCGGCATCCCGTCGCGATCCCAGCCGCAGGGAACTGATAGCGCCGGGCAAGGTGCGATGAGGTTGAAAACGCCGGTCATATCGAATGCGTGGTAGCGACCGTCTTCAAAGTGAACGGTGGGCTGGTCCGCCTTCGCGGCGGGACTGGGCCCGGTTGCCATCGTCGGGCAGAGAAGCGCATCGTGCGTGGCCAGCACCCTCGCGAACCGTCGCCAGAGCTCCGTCCGCAGCAACTCGAGCCGCTTGATATGGACAGCGCTTAGCGAATTCCCTCGCTCGATCAGCTCCAACACCTCCGGATCCATCTTGTCCCGGTACTGGGCAACAAGATGCCCGTAGTAGGTGGCCATGAAGACGCCCCACAGATCGACCCACGCGGCCTCGTCGCTCCTCGTCACGTTGACCTCGACCTGGTCGACGGTCGCGCCCGCCGCTCTCAAAGCGTCCGCTGCGGCACGCACCACCGTCTCGATCACGGGATCGACCGCCCACAATCCCAGATCGATCGAGAGGGCCAGCTGCATGCCCTCGACTGAGGACGGAATCGGTGACCGCAGATCGAGCGGGCATGGAACCGAAAGGACATCGGCGTCATCGGGTCCCTGGGTCACCTGCAGAAACAGCCGGGCATCATCGATCGCGCTCGCCAGCGGACCATGGTGCGAGATCAGGTCGAAGAGACCAGGCAGGCCATCCATGGGGATACGACCGAGTCCGGGTTTGAGGCCGACGACGCCGCACCAGGCGGCCGGAATGCGGACTGAACCTCCCATGTCGGTTCCCTCTGCCAGGGGCACGCAGCCCGCGGCGACGGCGGCCGCGCTTCCACCCGATGAGCCGCCCGGCGTTCGCTCGAGGTTCCATGGGTTTCTCGTGACGCCCCAGAGCGGGCTATCGGTGAGCAGGGTGTGGGCGAATTCCGGTGTGGCGGTTTTTCCGACGACGATCGCGCCTGCTCGCTGGAGCGCCCCGACGATATAGGCATCGCGCTCGGGGATCCAGTGTTCATGCGTATAGGAGCCCAGGGTGGTCCGGTGACCCGCCGTGGGGGTCGTGTCTTTCAACGCAACCGGAATGCCATGCAGCGGACCAAGCGGGTCACCGCGCGCCACGGCTTGGGTGGCGACACGAGCGGCCTCCAGTGCCTCGTCATGCCAGATGAAGCAGAAGCAGTTCAGCTTCTGGTTCACCTCATCGATGCGCGAAAGGCTATTGGAGATCACCTCAACCGGCGAGACTGTTCGCGCGGCGATCATCTGCGCCAGGTCCACCGCCGGTGCGAACGCCAGATCGAGATCGGTCATGGCGAGTGGACTATCTGCGTTTGGGCCGCGCCACCAACTCGCCGCCGCAGTTCGGGCACACGGCATTCATCGCGGCAGCGCAGCTGGGACAGAAGGTGCATTCGTGGCTGCAGATGCGGGCCTCACCATCCGGTGGGAGATCGGCGTTGCACTTCTCGCACGACGCCCTCATTTCAAGCGGCATAGCGTCGCGCCTTATCGCTCTCGCCGCGGCGTTGCGGCATCTTCGCCGGCCGCTGCGGGTACCGGAAGCGCTCCGAGGTGCGGATGTAGCCGGGGCGCCGCTGATCGATTGTCGCGAGGATCACCTGGGTCGCCTCTGCGGCGTTCGATCGCGCCATATGGCCCACATCCTAGCCGCCAGGGCCCGAAGGACCATGGCCACCAGTGCCGTTACCCATCCAGTCTGATGGCCACTCTTGGACACTCGGTCGCTGAACCCGTCCGCGAGCCTGACGGACAGCGGCGCACGCCGGGAGCGATCCCGGGGTGGATCGTCCTCGCGGGCGTCGGTCTTCTCTATCTCGCGATGGCGTTGGGATTCTTCGCGACCATCTGGTTCACGCCGGGCGGACCGTTTTCGACGGCGCTGGGCGTCGGCGGAGACCCGCAACTGGCGATCTGGTTCCTGCGCTGGCAGGGGTTCGCGCTCGCGCACGGGCACAATCTCCTGTTCACCACCTACCTGGATGCGCCCCAGGGCGTCAACCTCATGTGGAACACCACGGCACCGCTGCTGGGCGTCGCCCTCGCGCCGCTGACGCTGACCCTGGGCGGCGTCTTCGCCTACAACGTGGCGGAAACCCTCGGTCTCGCCAGCTCGGCGATGGCCGCCTTCGTGATGATCCGGCGTTATGTTCGGGCAACGGACACGATCGGGACTCTCGCCGCGCTCATCGGCGGCGCTCTCTACGGCTTTTCCCCTTATATGGCCGCGCACGCGCTGGGTCATCCGCCAGCGGTGACGCTGTTCACGGCGCCACTCATGCTCCTTGTCTTCGACGAGCTGTTCGTCCGCCAGGCAGGGCGGGCGACCCGGCCCGGCGTGGCGCTCGGCGTGCTGGCGGCGGTGCAGTTGCTCCTCTGGGAAGAACTGTTGTTGGCGGAGGCGCTGGTCGGGGCGGTGGGGATCGTGGTGCTCCTCGCCTTCAGCGCCGTCGCTCGACCGGCCGAGCCGCTCTCAACCGTCGTTCGACAGCGGTGGCGCCACGCCGCCCAGGGCCTCGCGGCGGCGTTCATCACATTCCTCGTGCTCGCGGGCGGACCGCTGGCGATCCAGTTCTTCGGTGCGCAGAAGGTTCATGGGGCGGTCTGGGCCCCCAATCAATTCGTGACCGACCTCCTCGCCTTCGTTACCCCGACCCCATTGCAGGCAGTGGCGCCGCCATTCGCCGCCAGTTTGAGCGAGCACTTCAGCGCGACGATCTACGAATGGAGTGGCTACGTGGGCATCCCGCTGCTCGCACTGTTGGGATATGCGATCGCCAGTTTCTGGTCTCGCGGCATGAGCCAGGCAGCCGTGCTCGCCGGCATCTTTGCCGTTACCGGCGTCTTTGTCGCATTGCTCTCGATGGGACCACTGATCAATGTCGCCGGTCATACCCTGCCGCTTCCGGTTGCCCTGATCGCGCTCGCGATCGTCTTCTGGGTGCGCCGGCGGGTTGCGGACAGGGGCGTGCGGCGCGCTGCCCGCATCATGCTGTGGACCTTCCTCGCAGTCTGGGGCGCGACGATCTTCGTTCCGATCGTGAGCGACGTCATCCCCGCCCGCCTGATGCTGTTCGTCTTCCTGTTCGCCGGGCTGGTGCTGGCGATCTGGCTCGATCACGCGCTTCGGAAAGCGCGCGCGGCCGGCCGGAGCCTCGCGGTCCGCGCGCTGCCGCTGGCGCTGGCCGGCCTTGCGCTCGTGCCGCTCTTCCCGCGGCAGCCCTTCCCAACGATGCCGCTTGCCGTCCCGAGCTTCTTCACGACGCCGGCGCTCGTTGACCAGGTACCGGCCGGCAGTATTGCGCTGGTGGCGCCGTTCGCCTACGACTGGCGACTCGCCGTGCCCATGCTCTGGCAGTCGGAAGCCGGGATGCGGTTTCGTATGCCGGAGGGCTTTGCCTGGATTCCGGGGCCATCGTATGTACCACACCGATCTGCACTCCGTGACGCCATGGCGGGTATCGCCAAGCGTGGGTCAGAACCCGTGATGACATCGGAAGCGCAGCTTGCCTACGCCCGTGACCTCCGCGCCTGGCAGGTGCAGACCGTCATCGTCGGGCCGATGGGCAATCAAGACCAGATGGTGCGCTTCTTCTCTGACCTGTTCGGCCGTGCCCCGAGTCAGGAGGGCGGCGTCTTCGTCTGGTTCGGTCTCTAGTCAATCAATTTCCCTCCCCCGCTTGCGGGGGAGGGTAGGGTGGGGGCTTTAGGTCCGCTCCATGAACATCCAGCGATGGCCTTCGAGGTCCTCCGCGCGGTAGCGCTTCCCGTACTGATCCGCCTCGATGCCGCTGATGATCGCCGCACCTCGCAGCTTCGCCCGTGCAAAGTGGGCATCGACGTCGTCGACGTAGACGAGCACACCGTCGACAATGTAGGGGACCGCCGACCATTTCTGCGCCGGCTCGCACGAGTCGCGATGGCGACGCGGCGCCTGGTAGTCGGGTGTGGGTGAGGCCAGCATGATCAGGCCGTCACCCGCCTGCATTTCGCCGTGGCTGAGGCGGCCGCCCTTGTCCAGCATGCGCGTCCGCTCCTTGAAGCCAAAGGCTGACGACAGCCAGTCCATCGCTTTCGGACCGTCTTCGTAGGCGATCATCGGGATGACATCGGGGTAGTTCGCAGCCATGGCTCGTCCCTCCTAGAGGTATCGCTGCTCCTTCTTGCGGGCCTTTTCGTACTCTCGCCGAGCCGCTCTGACCGACTCGACGGTCGCCACCTCGGCCACCGGCACGTCCCACCAGCTCTCGTAATTCGGCACTCCCTCATAGCGATCGACTTCGATGGAGATGACGGACGTCCGCGTCGCCTGGCGAGCGCGCTCGAGTGCACCGCGCAGCTCGTCGACGCTGCGAACCCGCACGGCCTCGGCGCCCAGGCTGGCGGCATTCGCCGCCAGGTCGATCGGCAGTACGTCGCCCGGCGCCGTGTCGCTGTCGAGCCCGAGCGACCCGTTCTTGCGAAACCGGTACTGCGTGCCAAATCCGTCCATCCCGAGCGATCGCGAGAGGCCGCCGATGGAGTTGAAGCCGTGGTTGTCGACCAGCACGATGATCAGCTTGATCCCTTCCTGGACGGTGGTGACGATCTCACTGCTCATCATCAGATAGGATCCATCGCCGACCATGGAGAACACCTCGCGATCGGGCGCGGCCATCTTCACGCCGAGCGCGCCGGCGATCTCGTAACCCATGCACGAGTAGCCGTACTCGACGTGATACTGCTTGGGATCGCGCGTGCGCCACAGCTTGTGCAGGTCCCCCGGCATCGAGCCGGCGGCGCAGACGACGACGTCGCGCGGGGCGGCGGCATCGTTGACCGCGCCGATAACTTCGCTTTGCGCTGGAAGCGGTCTATGACCCAGGCGATAAAGGCGGTCGACCTCGCGATCCCACTCCTTGTTCAAGCGGGCGGCCAGGTCGCGGTACGAGGCGTCAACCGCATAGCCGCGCAGCCGCGCGCCCAGCGCGGCGATGCCGGCGCGGGCATCCCCGACCAGCGCCAGGCCACTGTTCTTGTGGGCGTCGAAGTCGAGCACGTTGAGGTTGATGAAGTGCACGTGGGCGTTACCGAAGACCGTGTGCGACGC
>VBFX01000094.1 GCA_005889395.1 Chloroflexota bacterium | reverse complement strand
TTCGACCTCGCGGAGATCGACCTCGAGTTGCGCGGCTGGGGTGACCTGGCTGGTTACCGTCAGCACGGAAAGGACTTCAAGATGGCGAGCCTCCTGGACGCTGTGTTGATCAGCGACGCCCAGAGCGAGGCCGTCCGCCTCTTGGACCGCGACCCGGCCTTGGACGGCGAGCCGGCGCTGCGCCGCCAGCTTTCGGCGTATCGTCAGGTGTTCGCTCTGGACTGACCTTTGGCGTTGGCGCTGCGGCAGGCGGCCTTCGCCCCAACAGCATGGTCAGGATGCGACCAACGGCCATGCCGGCGGCGAGCGGCAGCACCAGGACGAGCACCAAGCCGAGAAGGGCGTCGACGACGACTATGTCGCGGCTCCTTTGCAAGGACCAGCAGCGGCGCCGGCGTCGCCTGCTTTACTCATGACATGTCCGGACCGGCCACGCGCGTCACGGCTGGGACCAGTCGCGGTCGACTGCTCAAGACCCCACCGGGTCGCTCGGTGCGCCCCACGACGTCATTGGTGCGCGAGGCCTTGTTCAACATCATCGGCGACAGCATACGCGGTGCGCGTGTATTGGACCTGTTCGCCGGCGCTGGCACGCTTGGCATTGAGGCACTCTCTCGCGGCGCCGCGTGGGCAACATTTGTGGAGCGCGACGAAGGCTGTGCTAACATCGTGGCCGAGAATTTGGTCGCAACCGGCTTCGCCCAGCAGGGCGACGTGGTCAGCGCCGACACCATTGACTGGTTGAGGGCGCCCACCCTTGACGTCACCTCCTACAACCTTCTTCTTGTTGACCCACCCTATCGTGAGGGCGCGACCTTGACCGCCGCGCTCCAGGCGCTTGACCGCGCCCCGCTGCGCGACCAGGCGCTGGTCGTGGTCGAGCATCATCGTTCCCAACCGATGCCCCCGCTGCAACGGCTGACGCAGGTGCGCGAGCGCGATTACGGCACCACGCGCCTCACCTTTTTGAGGTACGCGTGATCACCGCCCTGTATCCCGGCAGCTTCGATCCGCTCACGCATGGCCACCTGGATATCGTCGACCGCGCCGCGCGCATTTTCGACCGGGTCGTCATCGCCGTCCTGGAGAATCCAAACAAGCGGCCGCTCTTCACGAGCCACGAGCGCGTCGCCATGATCAAGGAGAGTCTCGGCGATCGCGCCGGTGTCGAGGTCAGCACCTTCAGCGGCCTCACCATCGACTTTGCCCGCCAGGTCGGCGCCCGCGTGATCGTTCGCGGACTCCGCGCCGTGTCAGACTTCGAGAGTGAGTTCCAGATGGCGCTGATGAACCGCCGGCTGGAGCCCGACGTCACGACCGTCTTCATTCCCACCAGCCTGCGCCATCTGTTTCTCAGCTCCAGCTTGATCAAAGAGCTCGCCGAGTTCGGTGGCGACATCTCGGAATTCGTCCCAGCCAACGTCGTCGGACCGCTCAAGCAACGTCTCAGCAAGGGAGCACACGCATGAACATCCATGAAGCCATCGATCGCCTCGAATACCTCATCGGCCACAGCCGGCAGATTCCGCTGACCCGCACCGTCGTGGTCGACCAGGAAGAGGTCCTGGCCTGCATCGACGACCTCCGGTTGAGCCTCCCGGACGAGATCAAGCAGGCGCGCTGGACGCTGCAGGAACAGCAACGCCTGCTGTCCGAGGCGCAGGCGGAAGCGGCCAGGACGGTCAGCAAGGCGGGGGAGCGGGCCCAGACCATGATCGGACAGCACGACCTCGTCAAGCGCGCCGAGAAGCAGGCCGAGGCCATGCTGAAGGAGGCCACTGCGAAGGCCGAGGAGACCCGCCGGGCCGCGGACCGCTACGCCTCGGAGGTCATGCAGAACCTGGAGAGCCAGCTGCTGCGGACGGTCGCGACCGTGAAGAAGGGTGTCGAGGCGCTCCGGACGCCGCCCGCCCGGCCCGCCAGGGAAGTCGAGGTCATCAGCGGTCGTTAGGTAGGACCTTATAATGGGCTGCTCATGGCTCTCCCAAAGACCCGGTACGCCCACGCCCGCCAGGGCGAGCGCCGCGCCCATCTCGCGATAAAGCGCATCCAGCTGGTCGAGTGCTCGCAGTGCCACCAGCCCAAGCAGCCGCACGCCATCTGTCGTAACTGCGGCTACTACGACGGGCGCGAAGTCATCAAGACCGACTAGGTTCTACCGATCACCGTCGCCTTCCTGTTTCCAGGCCAGGGCGCCCAATTCGTCGGGATGGCTCGCGACCTGCTGGAGGGTGACCCTGGTTCGCGCGATTTCCTTCGTGAAGCTGAGGACCGCCTCGACCTGCCCCTCAGGCGGCTGATGTTGAACGGACCGGAGGCCGAGTTGCAGGCAACGGAGAATGCCCAGGCGGCCATCCTCTTTCATAGCGTGGCTCTGCTTCGACTGATGAGCGCCCGGGAGTTCCGTCCCGCGATGGTCGCCGGCCACAGCATGGGCGAATTTGCGGGCCTGGTGGCGGCCGACGCGCTCGATCCCCTGGATGCGCTCGCGGCCGTCCGCGCCCGGGGCGCCGCCATGTCGGCCGCCGCCCCCATGGCCAGCGGCATGATCGCCGTGCTCGGTCTCCCGGACGACGCCGTCGAACGGGCGTGCGAAGCCAGTGAGGGTGAGGTGGTCGTCGCCAACTACAATGCGCCGGGCCAGGTGGTGATCTCGGGGAGCGAGGCCGGCTTAACCGCGGTCAGCCCCCGGCTGGCGGCGGCGGGGGCAAAGCGCCTGGTTCGGCTGCCCGTCAGCGGGGCATTCCATTCGCCGCTGATGGCGCGCGCCGCCCGGGTGTTCGCCACCGCCTGGGAGAAGCTTCCGCTTGGCGTCTTGCGCCGCCCCCAGGTCTTCAATGCCGATGCTCGCGTTCATCAGGATCCGCTGGAGGTCCGCCGCCTCATGGTTGGCCAGCTGACCGGCCCGGTGCGCTGGACGCAGTCGATCCAGCGCTTGCAGCAGCTGGGCGCGGACACCTACATTGAGGTTGGTCCGCGGCGGACGCTCACCGGGCTGGTCAAGAAGATTCTCCCCGGCGCGGTGGTCCACAATGTCGAGGATCTGACCAGCATGAATACCCTGCTCGAGACCAACCATGCCTGACGGCTTTTCTGAACAGGTCGTCCTCGTGACCGGAGGCAGCCGCGGTATCGGTCGAGCCACCGCGGTGTTGTTGGGCGAGGCGGGGGCCCGCGTGGCGATCACCTATAAGAGCCGGAAGGCCGAGGCCGACTCGCTGGTCGAACAACTCTCCCATGCAGGCCACGAGGCCATGGCGATACAGGCTGACTTCGCCGACAGCGCCGCCCCAGGCGTCGCCGTCGAGGCGGTCGTCAAACAGTGGGGCCGGCTGGACGTGTTGGTCAACAACGCCGGGCTCACCCGGGACACGCTGGTGATGCGGATGAGTGAGGCCGACTGGGATATCGTCATCCAGACGAACCTGAAAGCCGCCTTTCTCGCGAGCAAGGCGGCCTTGCGGCCCATGCTCAAGCAACGATATGGCCGGATCGTCAACGTCTCATCGCTCGCCGGCGTCGCGGGCAATGCCGGGCAGGCCAACTACAGCGCCTCCAAGGCGGGATTGATCGGGCTGACCAAGGCGATGGCCAAGGAGGTCGGCTCCCGCAACATCACGGTCAACGCGGTCGCCCCCGGCTTCATCACGACTGAACTCACGAGCAGCTTGCCGGCCGACCTGCTGGAGCGCGCCCGGCAGGCCGCGGCCATCCCGCGGATCGGGACGCCGGATGACGTCGCCCCGGCCATCGTCTTCCTCGCCTCGCGGGCAGCCGGCTATATCACCGGCCAAGTTTTAGGCATTGACGGCGGTCTGCCAATCTAGGACGATGGGCCCGAGCTTCGTCTAGAATTTGACCGCACTCGCACTGCCAAAAGGGGATTCGGATGGACGGGAACAGTTACGAGAAGTTCAAGGGCATCATCGCCGAGCAGCTCGGAGTGGAGCCCGAGCAAGTCACACCCGACGCCTCGTTTGTCGACGACCTCAACGCCGATTCCCTCGACCTGGTCGAGCTGATCATGGCGTTCGAGGAAGAATACGTGATGGAGATACCTGACGAAGACGCGGAAAAGATTCAAACCGTCGGAGCCGCCTGGGACTACGTCCAGGAGAAGCTCGGCATTACCACCTGAGCCGAAGCTCGCTCAGCCGGACGAGCCCTTACAGAAACTGCAGCGGACCCTTCGGGTCCGCTTTCACGAGCCTGCCTTGCTACGCCAGGCTCTGACGCATCGCTCCTACAACAACGAGCACCCGGAGAGTGGCTCCGCCGACAACGAGCGGCTGGAGTACCTGGGCGACGCCGTGCTCGAACTGATCGCGGCCGAGCACCTGTATCACACCTACCTCACCTCCGATGAGGGTGAGCTGACCCGGCTGCGAGCTTCGGTGGTGAATACCAAGAGCCTCGCCCGCCTGGCCTCGCGCCTGAGTCTGGGCGACTATCTGCTGCTGGGCAAAGGCGCGCACAAAACCGGCGCGCGCTCACTGCAATCCATCCTGGCCAATACGTTCGAAGCGGTGATCGGCGCCATCTTCCTCGACCAGGGTTACCGAGCCGCCTACAAACTGTTCAGCCGCAGCCTGATCGACGTGCAGGCGTGGCCGGATGACAACTACAAGGGCCGTCTCCAGGAGGTGACGCAGGAGCGCTTCCTGTCGACGCCGCAGTACGACATCGTCGGTGCCTCCGGCCCGGGACACCGGCGTGAATACACCGCCGAGGTCAGCTTCGGCGACGGCGTCAGCGGAAAAGGCCGCGGGCGAACCAAACGCGATGCCGAGCAGATGGCGGCGCGCGAGGCGCTCGCCGCGCTCGGGGCGCTCGACCATCCTCCGGCGCCGGACGAGGTGCTGGAGGCCGTGGCGCACGAGGCGCGCCGCGCGCCGGCCAACCAGCCCGGCAACTGACGGGTTGGCGGTTAGCCGTCCTTTTCGATTTCGGCGACGCGGGCTTTCACCATACGCGTGATGAGCCGATAGGGAAGGGGCTTGTCGGCGGGAAGCTGGATCGTGCCTTTGCTCTGGAGATAGCCCTTGAGCTCGGCGGCGTGGGCGTTGGTGACGCGGGTGCCCATTCCGTACAGCGCGTAGTGGGCCTTCCAGTAGCCGAAGAATGCGACAGGCTTCCGATTCATCTTGTAACCGACGATGCCGTAGCGCACCGCCTCGGTGGCCTTCGGCGCCGCCGCCTTGATCGTCTGGCGGAGCTTTTTCAGCGTCGCCTGCTTCTTCTTGGGGGCTGCGGCGAGGTAATCATCGACTGCCGAACGAATCACGCAGAAGCGATTGCCTTCGGGGTCGGCGAGAATGATGTAGTCGGCATCTGGCGGTCGTTTGCTCCAGTGGACCTCGGTGGCACCCAGCGCTTTCAGCCGCCCCACCTCGGCGATCT
>VBFX01000093.1 GCA_005889395.1 Chloroflexota bacterium | reverse complement strand
CCCCGCCCGCGAGCGCAGCGTCTTCATAGGGCTGAACATATCGGGCGCGGACGCCGACCAGCGTGTGCGTCACGACGGAGAGCTTGGTCGGGCTCGGCGACGCCAGTATCAGCTGCCGGGCCCAGGGCAGCAGCCCGGTCGCGATCTCGAAGCCGGAATTCTGCTTGCCCACGATGAAGACCCGCCGGTCTTTGTAGGTCTCGACCGGACGGAAGTCGCCGTAGTGGGGCACCGACTCGAGGCCGGGGATGGGCGGCCGGTAGGGGTGCGCCACGCCGACGGCAAAGACGACAACCGGCGCGCGGTACTCGCCGTCCGACGTGGTGAGGAGGAAATCCTGACCCTCGTGGCGGGTGGACTCCCAGCGGGTTCCGTGACGCACTCGGATCCCGGTACGCTGTGCAAACGTCTCCAGCCCTTTCTGCATCTCCTGCCGCGAAGGAAAGTAGGACGTCCCGTCCATCAGTGCCGGCATCACGGCCCGGTTCTCTTGATCGTCGGCGAGCAGACTGTTCCAGTCGTAGCGTTCGTACGCGCGCTCGTGGTGCTCGACGCCGGCGAAAGGCTTGGTCCAGCTGAGCATGCGCTGAAACACCGGCCAGCGGCGGAACATGCCGCCGGGCGCCGAGTCGTCGGAGAGAACGGCGTGGTCGACGCCCAGGCGACTCAACGAGTAGCTCAGCTGCAACCCTCCGGGTCCGCTGCCCACCACGATCAGTCGATAGCGGCCGGGAGGAAAGGGTTTCTGTCCTAGCTCAGCCACTTGGTTGTGTTCTTGAGCTTGCGCGCCTCCCCCTGCAGCAGGCGGTACATGATGCGCGGATGCGCCGTCAGAAATCCCTCGAGCTGGGCAGCCGGCAGCACGAGACATCGCAGCGGTGTTTCCGCCACGATGTCGGCAACCGGCACTTCGCCGAGCAAACAGGAGATCTCACCGAAGTAATCGCCGGCTTTCAGCGTGCTGCGGTCGACATTGTCGATGCGAATCCCGGCGGTTCCCTCGAGGATGATGTAGAAGCCCGATCCGCTGACACCCTGGCGGAGAATTCGCTCGCCCTGGCCGAAGAACGACTCATCAAAAAGGTGGGCGACCTCTTCGAGTTGCGGCCCGGTCAGGTCCGCGAACAGCGAGAAGGCCGCGATCGCGTTGACGACATCGTCGCGGACGGCCATTAGAGTCCTTCCTTCGCCGGCTCTGTCGTCCGACCCGGCGCGGCCTCACGCGCCGGCACCCGGCCTGGATCCCTGATGCCGACCGCGTTGACGATGGCGCCAAGGATGAGGAGGGCGGCCCCCACCATCATCGCCAGGTGGAAGGCAGTGGTCGATGCGTCGCGCACGAGGCTGCCCATGACCGGGATGCCGGAGGGGTTGAGAGGGCTCACCAGCTTGCGGAAGGCGGGATCGCTGACATTGATATCGGTCCGCCGCGCGGCGACATAACTGTAGAAGCTGGCGGTGATGAAGACGAAGATCAACGCGCCGGCGAGTTGGGGGCCGACGCGCGAGATCGCATTGTTGATGGCGGACCCGAGCCCCGCATTGTGCGCCGGCACCGACCGCATCAGCGCCGTCGTCAGCGGAGCAACCAGGAGGCAGAGCCCAAGACCGAAGATTATCCCGCCAGGCAGGATATCGATGACGTACGACAACGGCGGTAGGAATGTCGCAGGGTTTTGCGGTTCGAGATGCCAGGGGGTGCTGGTCGCCGGCATGCGCGCGTACCACAGAACGCCAAGCGCCATAAGCGCCGGGCCGACCGCCATGAAGATGCGCGACCCAATGCGGCCGGCGAGGCCCCCGAAGCGGGCCGAGAGAAAGACCAAAAAGAGCGTGCCCGGGATGCCGGCCAGCCCGGCCGCAGCCGCGGTATAGCCGATCGTTCCCTGCATGAAGAGCGTCAGGTAATAGAAGGTGACGTAAAGCGCGCCGTAGATCACGAGCGTCGAGAGGTTGGTCACTGTGAAGTTGCGCGAGCGAAAGAGCGAGAGGGGAATCAGTGGATGCGGCGCCCGCGCCATGTAGAAGGGGAGAGCGATCGTACAGAGCACGCCGACGGCAAGCGCGATGTAGCCGAGTGGATCCTGCCAATCGCGCTGCTGGCCGTAGATCGTTCCGAAGGCGAGCCCGCCAACCGCCAGGGCGACGATCGCGGACCCGAGCCAGTCGAAATGCGCCGTGGAGGTTTGATCACGGCTTTCCGGCACGTGGACGTAGGTCGCCCAGAGCGCAACCAGGATCAGCGGCACGTTGATCAGGAAGGCGGCGCGCCACGAGATCGTGTCTACCAGCAGGCCGCCGACGAACGGACCAAGAATAGTGGTTGCGCCGGAGGCACCGGCCCACAGACCGAAGGCCCGGCCCTGCGCCTCCCCCTCGAAGTTGGCCGTGAGGAGCGCGAGCGACCCGGGGACCAGGACGGCCCCGGCGATCCCCTGAAGAACCCGAAAGAGCACGAGGAGCTCGGTGTTGGGGGCGAGACCGCAGAGTACCGACGTGACGCCGAAGCCGACCAGGCCGTAGAGGAACATGCGCTTGCGGCCGTAGTAGTCGCTCAGCGCGCCGGCCAGGATGAGCAGCGCGCTGAGCGTCAGCAGGTAGGCGTTGTAGACGTAGGACTGGCCTTCCAGGATGCCGAACCAGAGTCGCGGCAGGTCCCGGCCGATCCGGGGGAGGGCGACGTTGACCACGGTGGAGTCGAGGAACACGATGCCGGACCCGAGCACGGCGGCAACCAGGATCCATCGGCGCCGGTCGGTCATGTCCTCCCTCCTTCGGTCTTGGCAGATTCTAAAACGCGCTTGAAATCCCTGCTGATTCCGGATCAGCTCAGCAGGGTCGCTGCTGCTCTCGCGCCTACCGCGATGTTGTCCAGCCGAACGCGTCCCCAGCCCTGGCTGAGGTGCGGGTCGATGCGCAACGTACCGTCGACGACATCCAGGCCCAGCGCGGTGCGAAGCGCGAGCAGCGGTGCGCCCGCCGCCCAGGCCTGCGGGCGCGAGGCGGTGGGGTACTCGACCGGCGCCCCGGTTTCCTCGCGGGCAAAGCCGGCAAAGACCTCGGGCAGCCGGTATTCGAACGCTCCGGCGGCCTGGATCAACATCAGGGCGAGATGCGACGCCTGTTCACGATGGCCGTAGCGGCGCATGCCCTCGGCGACGAAGGCGGTGTCGTGCGGCCAAACCGTGCCGTCGTGGTACTCGATCGGGTTGTAGCCGGCGGCGCTCACCGCCATCGTCCGGATGCCCCAGCCGGTGAACATCTCCGGCGACATCAGGCGCGTCACCATCATGGCCGCGCGGTCCTCCGGCACGATACCCGACCAGAGCAGGTGCCCGACGTTGCTGCTCATCGCGTCCACCTGTCTCTTTTCGCCGTCGAGTGCGAGCGCGTAGTGGCCGCGGGCTTCGACCCAGTAATCTCGGTTGAAGCCCTCCCGCAACCTTGCCGCGTCTCCCTCCAGCCGGGTTGCTAGTTGAGGATCGTCCCAGACCTCACGCGCAAGGCGAGCCATTCGCACCCGCGCGTCGTAGGCGTAGCCCTGGATTTCACACGTCGCAATCGGCCCCTTGGCCACGGCGCCATCCTTGAAGAGGATCGAATTCCAGGAGTCCTTCCAGCATTGGTTGGCCAGGCCTTCCTTCGAGCGCGTCTGGTACTCGAGGTAACCATCTCCGTCGCGATCGCCGTAGCGCTCAATCCATTCCAGGGCCTTCATCGCGGCAGGCTGCAGGCTACGAACGAATTCGCGGTCGCCGGCCCAGCGCTCGTATTCGTCAAGCAGGATCAGGAAGAGTGGCGTCGCATCGTGCGTGCCGTAATACGGACTGTGCGGCCGCTCACCAAGCATGGTGAGCTCACCCAATCGCAGCTCGTGCAGGATCTTTCCCGGCTCGGCATCGCGGAAGTCGTCCCGCTCCGTCGCCTGCCACGCTGTTAGTGCCTCGAGGGTCGTGCGTGCAAGGTGTGGCTGGAACGGCAGTGCCTGGTAGGCCGTGATCAGGCTGTCGCGTCCGAACAGCGCCATGAACCACGGCAGGCCGGCCGCGGGCAGCGAATAGGAGAGCGTCTTCAACGGACGAAACCGTAACGCGGCCAGGTCGATGAGACTCTGGCGGTAGGTATGGCGAAGCACGTCGTTTTCGGTTTCGAGCGTTGGCGCTTGCGCCATCCACTGCTCGAAGCTGGTGGGCATGTCCGGCTTGGGGTCCCCAAAGGTACGATCGCCGTGGTCCAGGCGGTTGAGCTCTCCATCGCCGACCGGAAAGACATCGATACACGTTCGCCACGAGCCACGCGGCATCAGGTGCAGCTCAAAGTGCGCACGTTCGAGCCCGACGGAAAAATTCTCGCTGAATTCGATCACGGTGTCACGCCGAAACGTATCGCGCGTATAGCTCAAGGTCACCAGGCTTGCGCCGAGGTCAGTGCGCAACTGTCCCCGCTTCGGGGTCCGGTCCTTGACCTCGAAGAGGTCGGCGAAATCGCTCCCATACTCGATCTCGATCGTCACCGTCTGCGGGCGGTCGCTGTGGTTTTGAACGGTCAGGTCCTCGTGGACGCCGCGCGCTACGAAGCGGTCGCGCCGGATCGAGATGGGCGGGTTCTCGCCGACGCTGACGCTCGCCAGGGTGGCAAAAACCGACGCCGAGTAGTAGTCGACCGTCCGGCTCGTCAGGACATGCACCGGCTGGCCGTTGACCAGCAGCCGCCAGGTGGAGAGCTGTCGCATATCGGCATGAAAGAAGCCGTTGGCATCGTTGCCGGGCTCCACGTCGCCAGCCGCATCGGAGACAAAGAATGTGTTGCCATCGAGCACCGTCAGGTTACCGGCCATCGACCTAGAGTACTGACTTTTCGGTTCGTCAGCTAGAAGTGTGAGCGCAGCTCGCCGAACCCCCGCAGAATAAGAAGGCGTCCGTCGGCCGGTGTGACTTCCTCCTTTTCAAGGCGCCAGGTGTGCTCGTGGGGAATGAAGACGGCGTTGATTCCGGCCAGCAGCGCCGGGTTGATGTCGGAGCGGGGTGAGTTGCCAACCATCCAGGTGCGAGTGGGGTCGAGCCTTCGCTCCTCGACAATCGCCCGGTAGGTATCGGCGGCTTTCTCGCTGACCACAGCGGTCGCCGTGAAGCGTGACTCCAGTCCGGATCGCTCGATCTTCAAGCGCTGCTCCTCGGGATGGCCCTTGGTCACCAGCATCAGGTCGTGGCGAGCGGCCAGATAGGCGACCGTATCCGCCACGTCTGGAATGAGCGTGACCGGCTGGCTGGCGATCCGCTGGCCGAGCTGCAGCACGTGCTCGGTGTCCTGCGGCTGAAGGTCTTTTTCGGCGAGCCGCTCGTAGGTCTGCTGCAGGTTTTTGGTGAAGCTCGCCGATCCGTAGCCATGCAGCGGGACGTTCATGCGCTCGATCTCGTCGAGCGCGGCGCGAACCTGCTCCCGGGTCATCGTCGAGTGACCGAGGAAATCGATGAATTCTTCGATCGCCTGCTCGAAATAGACGTTGTTCTCCCAGAGCGTG
>VBFX01000092.1 GCA_005889395.1 Chloroflexota bacterium | reverse complement strand
CTTCCTGTCCTCATCGTCATCGTCGCGCTGCAGTACGGCGGATCAGCATTTGCGCACTACCAGCCGTCGGACGTGCTCCCGTTCCTTGGGATCGCGTTGATCCCCGGGTTGCTCGCGCTTCTCCTCTATTACCGGGCGCTGCGCAGCACGCCGGCGACCCTCGCCACGATCGCTGAGCTCGCCTACCCAGTCACCGCGACTTTCATCGCATCCGCGCCGCCGCCCTACGGCTTTAACCAGCCGCTCTACCTGCCGCAGTTCATCGGGACCGGCCTCTTGATCGCCGTGATCCTGATCCTGAACTACACCAAGGATCGGACCCCGCCGGTCGTCGTGGAGGAGCCCGCCGCCGCGTAGCCGCGACCAGCGTTATCGCGAACGCTGTGGATAACTTCGACACG
Organism: Chloroflexota bacterium; assembly: GCA_005889395.1. Lineage (GTDB taxonomy): Bacteria > Chloroflexota > Dormibacteria > CF-121 > CF-121 > CF-13. Next base: position 5,145 of record VBFX01000092.1, on the reverse strand, counting down.
CAGCTGTCGCAAACCGGTGCCATACTGCGGGCGGCCTTGAAGAAGGAACGCCGGAACTGGATCCTCCCCGAGCCCCTTAGGGCTCAGCCGGGACTGGAGGCCTTCTCCCCCGTATTCCGGCAGATCCTGCATGGGCGCGGCGTCGTGCGACAGAGTCACCTCGATCCCTGGCTGCAGACCGACCTCGAACATGCCCCGGATCCCTTCTTGCTGAAAGACATGGCGATCGCGTGCCAGCTGATCGCGCAGGTCATCGCCGCCGGCGAGCGCATCGCGGTATACGGCGACTACGACGCTGACGGGGTCACCGCCTGTGTGACGCTGGCGCGTGGGCTTCGCTCCGTCGGCGCCGATGTCATCACCTATATCCCCAACCGCTTCACCGAGGGATATGGCTTGAACGTCGATGCGCTCAATGAGTTGCATGCCCGCGGGGCCCGTCTCGTCATCACCTGCGACTGCGGAACGAACTCCGTGGAAGCCGCCGCCGGGCGGCCGCGCGGCATGCGCTTGATCGTGACCGACCACCACGAGGTCGGCGCGCAGCGCCCCGCGGTCGACGCGCTCATCAATCCCAAGCAGCCCGATTGTGCCTATCCCTTCGACGGACTCGCCGCCTGTGGGGTGGCCTACAAGCTTCTCGTGGCGCTCGAGCAGCGGGCTTTTCCGGGACGGCTTGACCCGAGCGCTTCGCTCGACGCGGTGGCGCTCGGCACCGTCGCCGACGTGGTGCCGCTGCGCGCGGAAAACCGCGCCATCGTGCGCGCCGGGCTCCGGCGCCTGAGCGACGCCCCGAGCCCCGGCTGCGCGGCATTGCTCGCCGTTGCCGGCATCAGGGCGCCGGTCACCGCGGAACACCTCGCGTTTCAGCTTGGCCCGCGCATCAACGCGGCCGGGCGGATGGAAGACGCGATGCTCGCCCTCGAGCTGTTGATGGCCGAGAGCCGGGAGTCGGCGGATCCGCTTGCCCAGCGACTTCACGAGCAGAACGCGCAGCGCCAGCAGCTGACGGCGGAGATCGTGCGCCAGGCGAAGACCCAGGTCGCCGAGCTTGACAACGGCGCCGCGGTGATCGTCATGGGCCACGACCGCTGGCCGCTCGGCGTGCTCGGGCTGGCGGCGAGCCGGCTGGTGGAAGAGTTCTATCGACCGACCTTCATCTTCAACACCGAAGGCGAGGAATGGCGCGGCTCGGCGCGGAGCATCGAGGGCTTTCACCTGGTCGAGTGTCTTGCGCAGTGCGCGCCGATGCTGCACCGATTTGGCGGCCACGCCATGGCCGCCGGCCTTACGGTATTGAAGAGTCGATTCGCCGAACTGAAGGATTGTCTCGAGCAATACACGGTGGCTCGTTTGAACGGCGACGCGTTCTCACGCCCGATCACCATCGAGGCAACGGCCGCGTTCGCGGACCTCAAGCCAAGCCTGCACCACGAACTCCAACTGCTCGCCCCCTTCGGGGTTGGCAATCGCGAGCCGTTGCTCCTGAGTAGAGCGGTAGAGGTGGTGCGGACCGAGACGTTTGGCTCAGATCGTCGTCACCTCCGCGTGCAGCTCCGTGACCGGACGGCGAGCGCGGAGGCGATCGCCTTCGACAGGGCGACCGCAGCAGCCTATCTTCCCAGCGGCCGGCGGATCGACGTTGTATATGCGTTGCAGTGCGAGCGGTGGGATGGCCTGGACCGAATCCGCTTGCATCTCAGGGATCTGAGGCCGGCGGTCCAGCCCGCGCTTGTTCTCGCCGGCGTGTAAGCCGCTTCCCGTACCTTTACTCGGGCGCAACCGCTGTGCTACGGTAGCCGTCAGGCAGGTGCTTTGGGGAAGAGGCACCTTGTTTAGCAAGCGATAGCGAGGCAAGGATGCTGGACGAGGTACGCACTCCCAGGCTGATCATCGCGGGGACCGCGAGCAACGTTGGGAAGACGATCCTCACGGCCGGGCTGATCGCGGCCTTCAAAGCCCGCGGGTTGACGGTGCAATCCTTCAAAGTCGGACCCGACTACATCGATGCCGCCTACCTGGCCCACGTCAGTGGGCGGCCCTGCCGCAATCTCGACTCGTGGATGCTCGGCGAGGGCGCGCTCCGCCAGGTGCTGGCGCAGGGTGTGCTTGGGGTCGACCTGGCGCTGGTCGAGGGCATGCTCGGACTCTTCGACGGCCGCGGTGGAAACACCGATGGCAGCACGGCGGATGTCGCTCGCATCATCAAGGCGCCCGTCGTCCTGGTGATCGACGTCAACGACATGACGGAGAGCGCAGCCGCGGTGGCGTTGGGCTTCAAGACCTTTGCCGAATCACCCAGGATCGCCGGCGTGCTCTTGAACAATGTTCGGTCCGATTCCCATCGACGAAGGGCGGAGGACGCGATCTGGGATATCGCGAAGCTGCCGGTGTTGGGGGCGCTGCGGGCGATGCCACAACTGGACATCCCGCAGCGGGAGCATGGTCTATTGCCGGTCACCGAGAACAAGGAATGGGATCGGATGATCGGCGTGCTCTCTGAAACGATCGAGCGCGACGTCGACCTCGACCTGCTGCTGCGGATCGCCAACAAAGCGGAGCTGGTACCACTGGTCCCCAAAAAGGTGTTCCAGGGCAAACCGGACGCTGGGCGGACTGTGCGGCTGGCGGTCGCCTACGATGACGCCTTCAACTTTTACTACCCGGAGAACCTGGAGCTGCTGGAGGAGCATGGCGCCAAGGTGGTCCCGTTCAGTCCGCTGGAGGACGACCATCTACCGCAGGACGCGGCCGGGATCTATCTCGGCGGCGGATTTCCCGAGATCTTTGTCGAACCGTTGGCGAAGAATCGCTCGATGGCCGAGTCTATCCAGCGTGCCTACCGCAGCGGCATACCGATCTATGCAGAGTGCGGGGGACTGATGTACCTCGGGCGCTCGCTCCGCACCGACTCGGGGGCGATCGAGCGTATGGCCGGCGTGATCCCCGTCGATGTCGAGATGGATGGTGAGATCCATCGCTTCGGGTACCGCCAGCTCCTCACGCTCGAAGACAGCATCCTCTCGTCGCGCGGTCAGTTCTACCGTGGGCACGAGTTCCATTGGAGCCGCATCACCGGACACAACGGCGACCTGAAGCCCGCTTACCAGATGCAGAACGCCGAGGGCGATGTGATCGGCTACGAAGGTTTCGTGGCGCCGAACCTGCTGGCCAGCTACGTCCATTTGCACTTCGGGCAGAACCCAGTGCTGGTCGACAAGTTCGTCCAGCATTGCCGCGAGTACACGGCCGTCCGCAGCGCCCCCTGATTGCTCGTTTTAGGAGGGGCCGTTTCGGGCATCACTGAGTCAACGTATGGCCACGCCTCAGTACAAGGACTACTACCAGACGCTCGGCGTCGCGCGGACCGCGACCGAAAAGGAGATCAAGTCTGCCTATCGCCGGCTGGCTCGCCAGTATCACCCGGACGTCAACAAGGACCCTAAGGCCACCGACCGCTTCAAGTTGATCAACGAAGCCTACGAAGTGCTCAGTGACCCCAAGAAGCGCACGAAGTACGACCAGTTGGGGGCCGATTGGGAACGGATCGAGCGCGAGCAGGAGTTTGCGCGCCAGTACCAGTCGCAGCCAGGGCAGGGCGCCGGCCAGGCCGCCGGCTACGGCGATTTCAGTGACTTCTTCAATACCTTCTTTTCGGGCGAGGGCGGCGGCTTTTCCGGCTTCGGCTTCGAGGGGACGCGCGGGCGCACCGTCACCCGGGAACGAGGCGAGGATATCGAGCATCCGATCGAGATCACGCTCGAGGAGGCCGCGCGCGGTGGCGAGCGAACCATCCAGACGGAGGTGCCCGAGACCTGTCCCACCTGTGGCGGCTCCGGCTTTACGGCTGAGCGGCGCAAGGTCGGCAATCGGACGGTCATGGAAAGCGTCACCTGCCCAACCTGCGGCGGGGCCGGGGTGCGCGCGACGCGCCGGCAGATCCAGGTGAAGATTCCGGCGGGCGTCATCGAAGGCTCGCGCATCCGGGTCAAGGGCGAAGGACAGCGTGCCGCGGAGGCGGGCGATCTCTATCTGCGGGTCCATCTGCTGCCGCACCCGCGCTTCGCCGCCAAGGGCCGCGACCTCTACACGCCGCTGGCGGTGATCGACGACCAGGCGGCCTTGGGGGATGAAGTCACTATCCAATCATTGACCGGGGGCCAGCTCCAGCTGCGCATCCCACCCGCAAGCCAGGCCGGGAAGGTCTTCCGGCTCAAGGCCAAGGGCTTGCCGCCGCTGAAAGACGGCCTGCCCGGCGACCTCTATGCCACGCTCGAGATCCGGATCCCGGAGCCGGTCACGCCGGCATTGCACGACCTCTACGAGGAAATCCGTAAAACCCGGACGAGCTGAGTCAGCGCCGAAAGAAGACGGTCAGCAAGATCGTCAGCAGCAGGCTCACCAGCAAGCAGGTGACGATCGGAAAGTAGAAGTGGACGTTGCCACGGTCGATGGAGATGTCGCCGGGCAATTTGCCGAGGTAGGGGATCCGAAGGCCCAGGGTGAGAAAGAGGCCGACCACGAGGACGAGGCCGCCAACGACGATGAGCAGCTTGCCGATCTCGGGCATGAATCCATCGTACCCGCCGTCCCGCGCCCCGATCTAGCGGTGGAGTCGCGAGTCGGTTAGAAGCCGATCCAGCCGATCGCTTGCTCGATCTTGGCTTGCTGTAGGCCGGCGATCGGCACACCGTCGATCACTGTCAGGGGCACCTGCCGTACCTCGATGTCGAGGTTGCCCAGGTCCTTGCCGTCGAGCTTGCCGTCGGCGCAGACGTGTTCCTGGAACGCGACGCCGCGGTTCTCCAGGATCTCCTTGATCCGGCGGCTGCTCTCGCAGTCGGGTCGGGTGTAAACAATGACTTCCATCTCGCCCTTTGCCTCCGTGTGCTCCCGCTCGCCCCGGGGTGACACAGAACTTGATATCGCGCCTATACAAAGGCTGTACCAACACTATCAAGTGACCTGCCATTTGTCCAATTCATTTCTCCGATGCGTTCGATCAACTCTGTTGATATCAGAAACTCAGTCGACAAGCGCTTCGATATGCTCAGTGCGGGCGATCCGGCGGGGCGGAGGAGGAGAGGGACATGAGAGGGAAGCGCCATCCGCTTGCGCTGGTGATCGGGATCGTGATCCCGGCGA
>VBFX01000091.1 GCA_005889395.1 Chloroflexota bacterium | reverse complement strand
CCCGACAATCTCAAGCAGCACTCCACGCAGCTCGACTACCGGCTGAAGGGCCTGACGAATGATCAGCTCAGGCAGCAATGGCTGTCGACGGTCGTGCCCTTCATGGAATCGATTGGGATCGCGGTGCCGGCGCACAAGGAGGGCGACGGCTACGTGCTGGACTACCCGTTCCCCTGCACGTTCGATGCCGACGAGAAACGCTGGGACTTCAAGGATCCATGCAGCTGGGATGCCGTCCTCAAGCGCTGGCGCGAGCGGGGGCCCCGCAACGCCGAGATGGTCGCACTGTTTCAGGAGAGCTTTTCCAAGTTCCAGGTTCGTGCATGACTTTCTCCCCGCTTTTTCACGCCGGAGCGGGGCCCCTTGAATCCCGACTCTGGTCGGCGCTGGCGGAGATCAACGACCCGGAGATGCCGGTCAACCTGGTGGACCTGGGCCTGATCTACGGCCTGACCGTTGACCAAGGCCGGGTTTGCGTGAGCCTGACGTTCACGGCGATGGGTTGCCCGGCGAGCGACATGATCATGGGCGACATCCGCGAGCGCCTGCTGGCCGAGCCGGGCATCGAGGACGTTCGGCTCGACGTCGTCTGGGATCCGCCGTGGACGTCAGCCCGGCTGAGCGACGACGGCCGCGAGGCGCTGCGAGCCTGGGGGCTTTCGGTCTGATGCCGTACACGCGCGTTCACGCCGAGGTCCAGGAGTACGACGTCTTCGCCCGCAAGACCCGCGTCGAGCCGCTCCACCAGGTCGGCTCCGTGGTTGCGCCGGACGACAACCTCGCCATGGCGTATGCCCGCGCGACCTACGATGAAGAGCGCTGGGTCGAGATGATGATCGTGCCCAAGGCCGCGATAATTTCGCTCTGGGCGCCTGGCGGGGACACCTGAGTCTCTACTCGCTCGTCAAGAGCCTCGCGGACAACAAGCAGCTGCTCGGGATGCGCTACGCGGAATGGTGCATCGCCGCGCCCACGCTGGAAGCCGACATCGCCGCGGCCGCCATGGGATTGGACGACATCGGCCATAGCCGGGTGCTGTACGGGTCCTTGCGCGAGCTTGGCACCCCGGATGCCGGCACGGATGACGGCGCGAGCTACGCGAACGTGCCCTTCCTGGACCGGCCATGGACGGACTGGTCGGAGTTCGTCGCCGCCAACGCCGTGCTCGACAGCGCCTTCACCCTGATGATGGAGGCACTGGCCAACGGCAATGTCGACGTGCTACGAACGCGGCTCAAGAAGATGCTCCAGGAGGAGCGTTATCACACGCTGCACGGCCGGAGCTGGATGCAGGAGGTGAACGCCGGCGCCGCGCTCGAGCGGGCGTGGACGGAATCGCTGCAGTGGATCGGTCCGGAAAACTCGGATGTCGACGAGCTGCATCGTGCGGGACGGCTGGCGCACGGCGTGCGCGACCTGCGCCGGCTGCTCGGCGAGCGGCTCGACGGCAAGACTCCGCCGAGCGGGCTCGAGTGGGGCGGCTGGGAACCGATCCGCCGGCGAACCCAGCCGGGCGGCATCGACCAGGCGACGCTCGACATGCTGCGGGGTCTCGCGGAAAAGCGCTACATGCCGGCGGGTGGATGACTCAGGAGTCTGACGATCGCCCTAAGCCGCGGTGCCCGTTCTGTCGATCGAACGACACCGAGGTTATCTCTCTGTTTGGCAGCCAGGTGATGACAATGCAGTGCAAGTGCCACGCCTGCGGCAGCTTCTTCGAGGCCAGCAAATACTGATGGAACGATCATCTGTTTGCGAACCACAGTTTGGAGTTGCGGCCGAGTAGCGTGAGACTCTACGCTTACGCCTGCGACCTGTCAGAAAGCCAGCCGATGAAGGAAACGACATCGGTGGGCTCCCGAACTCCGGGCCCGCAAGGACCCGAATAGTACGGAGCGAAGGTCTTCCTGGAAACGGGTGGACTGGGCGGCGGTAAGGGCTCGTTGGGTCACACCGGCGGGTTATCAACCGTAACGACGGGTCGCTTCAATTTCGACCAGGTTCTGCCGGCTTTGCCTTCCCGAGCTCGGCAGACCTGTGCGCGGCTAGGGCCCCCTTGTTTTCTGAACCTTAATCGGCTATGGTCGTTTTCGGTAAGGAATGGGGTTGAAGCAACGTCGCCTGCTCGCGGTGGGCATGCCGTTCTTCGTGGTTATCGCCCTGGCCGTGATGCCGGTCCAGGTGGGCGCCGGCACGAACCGGCCAGGCGTGCACAGCGACACGGACTATGCGGCTAGCTATGCCAGGGCCAATGTGACCAACGTGTTCGCGACCACCCAGCAGGTGAGCTGCTACCGACCCGAGGTGCCGTTCTTCACCACCGGGACGACGGACGGCTATACCGGGATGACCCCGTGCCCCGGTGCGACGACCGGCGAGGATACGGGCGCCGCCGGGCCCTATCCGACGCAGGTGGGGAGCGCCGCCGGCTACCCCGCGGCCGGCCCGATGCTCGTCAACGATCATTCGGAATCCGACCTGCGGGTCGACCCCAACCATCCCAATCACGTCATCGGCTCGAGCAAGTGGTTTGCCAGTGCCGAGGGCTATAACCACGTGCTCGGTTTCTACGAGTCGTTCGATGGCGGTCAGACCTGGCCGGTGCAGGGCCATATTCCCGGTTATGAAGGCTTCTCCGACGACACCGACCCGGTGGGCGCCTTCGACGGTTATGGCAACTTCTACGAAATCCTCCTGCCCTACCAGTTCGCCTATGCGGGCGGCGCCAATGGCACCGGCAGCAAGCTCTTTCAGAAGAGCAAGCTCCCCAACCCGGCGATGCCACCCGAGTCGGTCAGCGTCTCCGTCCGACCGGTAGGCGCCAAATTCGCCACCGACTGGATCACGACCCATACGAATTCGGCAGGAGTGACCGGTCCCGACTTCGTGGAGATTGACAACAACCAGGGCCAGGAGCCGGACAAGCAATGGATTGCGATCGACAACAACCCGAGCAGCCCGAACTACAACACGATTTACGCGATGTTCGTGAACTTCAGCTTTGACGGCTTGATGAGCAAGGCCTACGTCTCGACCGCCAAGGCATTGCCAGGAGGTCAGCACACCGATTGGACGCCTCTGCAACGGCTGCCCAGCCTGAGTGGCAGCGCATCAGACACCTACTTATTGCCCCACGTCGACCCGAACGGCACCGTCTGGACCAGCATCACGAACTTCCCGAGCCGGCAGTCGCGCAGCACCTACAGCCTCGCGGTCGACTACTCGACCGACGGCGGCCGGACCTGGCAGGGACCGTTGGCGGTGCCCGGCGCTCAGAACGTCACGATCCCGCCTGAGGCGTATCCCAACACGACCTTTACCGATGGCATCACGGACACGTTTACGGTCGGCACGACCAAGGTGAACGGGCGCTACCCGCTCTATATCTCCTGGGAGGATTACGCCAGCGGCTACGACAACATCATGCTGTCGGGGTCTTTCGACGGTGGCCAATCGTGGACGACGCCAGTCCGGGTCAATGACAACGTCAGCCTGGCCGACGAGTTCCAGCCGAACCTCGCCGCCGCGGCCAACGGCACCGTGAGCGTCAACTTCTATGACCGGCGCCTCGCGTGTCCCGCAGCGGGTACTGCGGAGGCGACCGGAGCGGGGATCGGGCTCGATACCATCAATCCGCATTACACCGGTGCGCTGCCACCGTACGGCGCGAGCAACTACTGCATCAACACGAGTGTCCAGTTCTACACGGCGGCGCTCACGCCCTTGGGCGGCAACATCCGGTTGAGCGCCCATACCTGGGACCCGCAACTCAATGCGCCCTGGCGCTTTGGCAGCTCGCTCTTTACCGGCAAGGACACCTTCGTCGGCGATTACTTCGGCAACGACTTCGCCGGGTCAACCAGCCTGACGACGTCGGTGAGCACCTACGACGACGGAACCAATCCACGGCACTACCAGCAACAGGTGATTGCCACCGTCGCGAGTCCCTAGGACCGTCGGGATCGATGTCGCGGCGTTTTTTCTAGCTCTTCAGCTCGACCGGGATGATGGTCTGCTTGAGCAGCTCGGTGCCGCGCAGCACCTGTGCCTCGGCGGGGATGCCGACGGGCCAGTCGGTGAGGAAATGCTGCAGGTCGTCGACGTCTTTGATGGTGTGGGTCGCCAGGCTCACCAGGACGTCCTCCGTCTTTAGCCCGGCTTGCTGGGCGGGCCCATTCGGATCGACGTGCGCGATCCGAACTCCACTGTCTTGCTCGAGGTGGTAATAACGGTTGACGCGGCGGTGGATCGGCCAGGTCTCACCGGTGATCCCCAGATAGGAGCGGACCACCCGGCCGTCTCGAATCAGCACCGAGACGACGCGCTGGGCGGTATTGCTAGGCACCGCGAAGCAGATGCCCTGGGCCATGGCGATGATCGCCGTGTTGATGCCCACCACCTGGCCCCGGGTATCGACCAGCGGGCCACCAGAATTCCCGGGATTGAGCGCGGCATCGGTCTGGATGATGTTCTCGATGGTCCGCCCGCTCTGGGCGCGCATGGTGCGGCCGACGGCGCTGACAACGCCGGTCGTCACCGTGGATTGAAAACCGAAGGGATGCCCGATCGCCACCACCAGCTGGCCCACCTGCAGCCGGCTGGAGTCGCCAAGCCGGGCGTGCGGAAGACCCGCGCCCGATGCGCGTAGGACGGCCAGGTCAGTATGGGGATCCTTGCCGACGAGCTCCGCCTTCAAGGATGACCCGTCCCGCAAGGTGAGCTCGTAGGTTTTTACGGCGCTGACGACGTGGCTGTTGGTGAGAGCGTAGCCATCCGGCGTGATGAGCATCCCGGTGCCGACTCCGCTGACGCCGACGACGGCGGGGCCGACCGATTCGACGACCGAGATGACGGCGCGCGAATAACTGTCCAGGAGATCGACATCCGAGATCATTCGGGGGTCGTACCCAACCACGGCCCGGTTAAACAAGTGCTTATCATGGGCAGCGGTGGAACCGCTCGATTTCACGAAACGGATCGTTGATTTCAACCGGTTGCTGGAGGGCGAAAACCGGGCTAACTACAACGCGGACGACATCCGGCATTGGCGCGCCGTCTACACGGACCTGATCCGGTTCAAGGAAACGCTGCTCGGCCAGACGCGCGAGCACATCGAGCAGGTTCCCGAGACAAAGAAGGAGCTGGCCGGGATCGATGTCCCGTTCCTCGAGGCGGAGATGAAGCGCCTGCAGGGCGGCCTCCAGTTCTGGGAGTCGCGGCGAGCGAGGGGCGAACTGCCCCCAGGCTGAGACCGCCAAACGGCCCAGCGGGCATCGGCCGGTTGGCACCCCCACGAATCCGAATGGCCCAGAAAGCGCCGCACGGCGCCCATGCAACGGTTGTCGCAACCTAGCCGCCGGATCATCGGGTCAGCGCCATGCGATTTCCCATCCGGTACAAGATCATCCTGCCGTTTGCCGTGCTGCTCATCTTCGTCGGCGTGATCGGCACCGGCGTGGCAACGGGGCGGCTGACCAATGCCGCTTCGACCTAGTAACACGATCGGCGTGCCGGCGGCGATCGCCGCGATCGACACCGATGGGCTGGCCGGCCTGCTGACGCCCCTGGCCGCGGTCGCCGAGCCAGCGAACATCCAGATCCGCGTGCTCGACACCAGTGGCAGGGAGCTGCTCGCCATCCAGGGCACGCCTTCGGGTCCGAGCCGCCTGCCTCAGACCCGGTCCACCGCGTTCGCCACTGTGCCGGCCGTCATCAGTGTCCTCGAGGGGCAAACCGATGCCCTGGGTGAACGACGCCTCTTTCTATCCACGGCTGACGCCAAGCCCACACTCTATTGGGTCAGTCCCGTGCGGGCCGACGATCAGCACATCGTTGGCGCCATGCTGATCGGTCAATCCCTTACTGAGATTGCCGCGGGCCTTCCGAACGCTGCCTTCTATGACCTGGCCGGGCACGAGCTGGCCAGCACGTTGCCCAGTCCGCCGGCTCTCGATGATGCGACTCGAGCGAAAATCACGGCCGACAAGACTGCGCGCCTTGATGCGACTGAAGCCGACCATAGCTACGGTTCGCTCTTCAGCACCTGGATCATGCGTGGAAGCCAACTCGGTTATCTCGCCGTCCAGGCCAACGCCGACGGGCTGCAGAATTCAGTGTCGCAGGTTCGGCTCATTCTGACTCTCGTGTTCACCGCGGCGGCGCTTCTGACGTTGCTGGTCGGCGGCGCGACCGCTTCGCTCTTGACGAGGCCGCTGGATCGCCTTGTTCGGTCGATGCGAATCGTTTCAGGCGGTGACCTCCATCATCGTGCCCACGTCAAGTCACACGATGAGATCGGTTACCTGGCACAGACGTTCAACGAGATGACCTCGACGCTGGAGGAAAAGACCGCGGCCCTCGAGGAGACCTACTTCGCCAGCATGGAAGCGCTCGCCCGCGCCATCGACGCTCGCGACCCGTCGACATTCGGCCACTCGGCCCGAGTCGCCGCCATCAGCATGGAGATCGCCGCTGCCGTCGGGCTGACGGGCAAAGACCGCGAGGCGCTCCGACGCGGGGCCCTGCTTCACGACATCGGGAAGATCGGCGTCGAAGACCGGGTGCTGCGCAAGCCGGGGCCGCTCAGCAGTGCCGAATCTGAAGACATGCGCGAACATCCCCGAATCGGTTATGACATGTTGAAAGGGCTGCGATTCCTGGAGCCCAGCATGCCAGGTGTGCTGTACCACCACGAGCGCTGGGATGGAGCCGGATATCCGACGGGCCTGATGGGAAGTGCGATCCCGCTGCTCGTTCGGATCCTGGCAGTCGCGGACGTCTTCGACGCCCTGACATCGGACCGTCCATATCGCAAGGGGCTCGGTTTCGACGCGGCAACCGCGACCATCCGCAAAGATGCCGGCCGGCAGTTCGATCCCGCCGTCGTCACCGCGTTCCTGGCGCGGCGCGATGCCATCGTCGAGCGCTTGGGCAAGATGGGCAAGGCTGAGGTCACCGCGGCGGAACCGGAGGCGGCGTGAAGCCTGGCACGACCCGGGGACGCTGGCGACGGACCGCTCTGTTGCCATTGTTCGGCGTGCTCTTCTGGATCGCCTCGGTCGGGGCATCGACCATCCCTGGTCTCCTGGTGCTCGGCGTCAACGTTCACGGCCTCAGCCTCGCCAGCTACGCCGGCGACCCGGAGCAGCATCTTGCGCCCGTATCCCAACAGGTGGTACAGGACCTGCAGCAAGGGGCGCTGGGCGACCATGGAATCGGCCCGACGCCGACGAGCACCGTTCGACCATCCGACGCCTGGACTGGATCCTCATCTCCATCGCCCACCCCGGCGCCGTCCGCGTTACCGCTGCCCCTGCCATCAGCAACGCCGTTGCCCACTCCGACTCCCACACCAAGCCTGACGAGGGCGGCCATCAACGGCCAGGTCATCGATAGCGTCACGCGCTTGCCGATCGTCGCGGCAACCGTCAGCCTCAGCCCGGGCGGAGTCGCGGCCATCACCGATGTCAACGGCAACTTCTCATTCGGCGTGAATCCGGGCACCTACTCGGTCACCGCCAGCGCCACCGGCTACAGCAGCGCCGGCCAGACGGTGACGGTCAATGGGGGGCAAAACCAGATCATTACCTTCAAGCTGGTCAGCCTGACGGCCACCGGAAGCATCAAGGGGACGGTTACGGATAGTGTGACCGGGGCGCCGATTGTCGGCGGCGCTGTGAAACTTTCCGATGGCTTGGTCAGCCTGACCGACGTCAACGGCAACTTCAGCTTTCCGGCGGTGCTCTACGGAACCTATACGATCACCGTGTCGGCCAACGGATACGCGGGCCAGACCCAGCAGGTGATCGTCAAGCCGGGCCACCAGACCACGATCAACTTCCAGCTCGCGCGATAGGCCGTGCTTGGCTAGCGGCCGACGACGTGCATGCGCCAGCCGCCGATGTCATCCGAATCCGGGTGATGGTGCATCTCCTCGCCGGCCGCGGCGCGCAGTAGATCCTCGATGGCACGCTGGCTTTTGATGAAGGCGGTGACGACCTCAGGGTCGAAGTGGGTGGCTGAGCCTTTGAGGATTTCCGTCTTCGCGTATTCGAACGTGCGCGCCGCCCGGTAGGGACGGTCAGACGTCATGGCGTCGACCGCGTCGGCGACCGCCAGGATGCGAGCGCCCAGCGGAATCTCGTCGGCCCGTAACTCATCCGGGTAGCCATTGCCGTCCCACCGCTCGTGGTGATGCCGGATCAGCGGCAGTACCGGATCGAGGAAATCGATGCCCTTCAACATGTCGACGCCGATCACCGGGTGCTTCTGCATGCGCAGCGCTTCGTCGGGCTCGAGCCGTGCCTGTTTGCGAAGGATGGCATCCTCGATCCCGATCTTGCCGATGTCGTGCAGCACGCTGGCGCGGCGCAGTGCGTTGATCTCGACCTCGCTACAGCCGAGGGCGTTCGCCATGATGAGGGCGTAATCCTCGACCCGTCGCGTGTGACCATGCGTGTAGGGATCGCGGGCCTCGACTGCCGCCGCCAGCGCCTCGATCGTCATCAGGTACGTGTCCTGAAGCTGCGTCATCGTCGTGCGCAGTGAGGCGCTCTTCTCTTTCAGGCTGCGCGTCATCTGGTTGAACGAGTCGGTGAGCTCGCCGATCTCGTCGTGGGTCGTCACGGACGCTTGATGTTCGAGGTCGCCGGCGCTGACCAGCCGGGTCGCCTCCACAAGGCGGTGCACCGGTCTGGTGATACGGCGCGCCAGCCAGATGCCGATCGCGAGCGTGAACAGCACGCCGGCCAGAAACAACGTAACCAGAATGATGCGCAACTGGTTGGTGTCGGCTAGTAAGCCGGCGGTTGATCCGACCGTCCCGACGTAACCGAGGTTCGTCGTGCGCACCGTCCAGGGCGACAGGATCTCCGTGCCGGGACCGCCCGCGACGCGCGGCAGCTCGACGACGCTGGTGGGGCTGATACGATCCCGCGTGTTCCCGTCGAGCGCGAGCGTCGGCCACTGACCGGGCGGTATGGGCGATGACGTCGCGAGGACCTGGCCGTTGACGTCGTAGAAGGTGATGTCGTCGTGCGGCAGTGACGCCTTGATCGTGGCCGCGCGGTCATCGAGATAGTTGCCGATGAGGATGGCGCCGATCAGTCCGTCGGCCGCGTTGCGCACCGGCTGGCCGGCGAAGATCGCCGGCTGCGGGGCGGACGCTACCAGGTCAATCGTGGTCGAGCCGCCACTCAGCATGTTGGAGAGGCCGGGCCAGCTGCTCAAGTCACGGCTGCGGGTCACGGTGTCGGCAAGGGCGCCGTGGCCGACCACCCCGACGATCTCGCGACCGGAGGTGTCGACCACCTCGACGATGACGTTGGGATGAATCGTCAGGGCCCGTTCGAGCCAGGCCTGCAACGCCGCGGTCTTGTCCCAGTTCTGACTCAGACCCGGGCCACCGGTCAGGAGGCGAAGGATCGCCCGTCGCTCGGAATCTCCGGTCTTGACCATCGACTGGGCGACGATGCCGTCGTGGACGAGCTGGGCATCAAACGCGCCCTGGCTGCGGGTGCTCAACTCGCCGGTGGCCGTCAGGGTGCCGACGGCGCCGATCGCGAGAGTGAGGGCCGCGAAGGGGAGGACGATCTTCAGTGCCAGCCGATGGCTGAAGCGGGGCATGATAACGCGCGTGTAACGTTGCCGGGGTCGGGGAGCTTGTGCCGGCTTAGGCGGCTGGGTCGCCCCCGAAGAAGGCCTGCGGGCTCGGGTCCAGCCGGACCTCGTACTCGGGAAAGTCCTCGGCCAGCCGGCGCCGATCGGCCGGGAAGATGTAGTCGAGCTTGACGAAGTGGCCCAGTTGCTGCGCCTGGTTGAGGAAGGTGGTCGCCAGCAGCATGCTGCTGAACGCCGCCGTGCGGCGCGCACCGCCCGGTCCGGCGTGGCTGAGCAAAGGCATCCGCTCGGGGTCGCGCGCGCCCTCGGTCTCGACGACGATCACAAAGACGCGGTCAGGCAGCGACACGCTCATGGGCTACCGAGCTTCGAGGTGAAGATCGACAACGGGGGCAGCACCCTGGCGGCCCAGGACTACGATGACCGCGCCCTCAGCCGGGCCGATGGTCAGCGTTGACGACTGGTTGATGAAGTTCTGGTTTCCGCCGAGACGCCCCTGGGTGTAACCGGGCAGCACCTGCGGGGCTTTGTTTTTCGTGCCGACCGAGCCCGCGATCGTCAGGTTGCTCGATGTGAATGGAATCCGCACGGACGCACCGAGGCCAATCGCGAGGTTGAACAGACTCAAGATGAGCCCCGCGGTCAGCACGACGACGACGCTGGTACACCCGCAGCCCCAGGTGCCGCCCCGCCATGGTCGGTAACCGCGCCGCGTGTCACTCATCTCAGGTCATGATGCCGTAGTGGAGGTGGACCACGCCGCCGGCGAAACGGCGCTCGTCGAGCAGCTGGAGCTTCACACGAGCATGATTCGGGAGGGCCTTTAAGCCGCCTCCCACCACGATGGGCCCGACGAATAGGTGGAGTTCATCGACCAACCCCGCCCTGATTGCCTGCGCCGCAAGGACGGAACCCCCGACTGACAGGTCATGTGACGCGGTCGCCTTCATCCGGCGCACGGCTTGCGCGTCGAAGTCTTTCTCGATCCGCGTCCTGGTGGTGGATGCCGTCGCCAGCGTCTTCGAATACACGATCTTGTCGGCCGCCTGCCAGATCTGCGCGTAATCCGTCGTGACCGATGGCTGAGCGGCATCGGTCGGTGCGGTTTCCCAGTAGCGCATGACGTCGTACATGCGGCGGCCGTAGAGGTAGGTGCCGATGCGCCGCTCGAGGTCGTTGACGAAGGACATGATCGCCGAATAAATGAGTTTGGCCATGTTGAGGAGGGAAACTATAGCCGGTGTCGGCCGAGCACATTCTTCCCCTTGCCCTTCTGGTCGTCGTCGCCGTGCTGCTCTGTGTCGCCGCCCGGCGAGCTCCGGGCCGTTGGATCGAGGCCGTTGCGGCGATCATCGCGCTCACGCTGCTGGTCGCCGAGCTGAGCTGGCAACCGTACGTCGTCGCGAACAAAACGTGGTCCGCTGCTGCCAGCCTCCCGGTCCAGCTGTGCGACGTGGCCGGCTTCGTCGCCGCGGCGGCGCTACTATGGCGGCAGCTCGTGCTTGTCGAAGTGGCCTACTTCTGGGGACTGGGTGGAACGCTCCAGGCGGTGCTGACCCCGGATCTCAAGGATCATTTTCCGAGCTTTCCCTACCTGCAGTTCTACGTGACGCACGACCTGGTCATTCTTGCGGCGCTGTTCCTAGTCTTCGGCCTCTCCCTGCAGCCGCGGCCCGGTGCCGTCCACCGGATCTTCGTCTTGACCGTCGTCTTTGCGATCGTCGTGGGATTGATCGACCTGGCTACCGGCGGTAACTACATGTACCTGCGGCAGGTGCCGGCCAGCGGCAGCTTGCTCGATCTCATGGGGCCCTGGCCCTGGTACATCGCGACCGGCGCCCTCTTGACGCTCGTCGTGCTGGCGATCCTCAACGTACCGTTCCGTCTATCTAGACTACGTAGGCATGACGCCGGCTGAGGCACGCGACGCGTTCACGCGCCTGCTGCAGACGCCGGACCCGGAACTGGACCTGGCCGAAGCGGCGCTGCTGATCGCCGCCGAAGAGTACCCGGACCTGCGTCCGGCGGTCTATCTCAATCAAATCGCCCGCATGGGGACCGAGCTCAAGCAGCGGATCCGGGCCGAGGTGGAGCCCGGCCGGGTCGTCGAGATGGCGAATACCTACCTGTTCGAGGAGCTGCACTTCAAGGGCAACCGCGAGGAGTACTACGACCCGCGCAACAGCTTTCTCAACGAGGTGCTCGACCGCCGGGTGGGCATCCCGATCACGCTCGCGGTCCTCTACGTGGCGATAGGGGAGAGGGCCGGCCTGCCCGTGCGCGGGGTTGGCATGCCCGGTCATTTCCTGGTGAAGTACGCGCCGGCGACCAGCGGCGAGATCTTCATCGACGCCTTCAACGGCCGCACGCTCACTCGCGAGGAATGCGCGAAGATGCTGAACGAGATGTACGGCGGTGAAGTCAAGATGCGTCCCGCCCTCCTCGAGCCCTCGACGAAGCGGCAGATCTTGTCGCGCATCCTTAATAACCTCAAGAGCTTGTACTTATCGCGTGGCGACCTGGCGCGCGCGCTGAGTGCCAGCGACCGCATCATGCTGACCGACCCGCATCTCACATCGGAGTGGCGGGATCGCGGCATGATCCACTTTCAGATGCATCACGACGCCGAGGCGTTGAAAGATTTCACGCGCTACCTGGCGATGCGACCGGAGCCGGAGGACGCGCCGCGGGTCAAACAGCTGCGAGGTCAGCTGATCAGCCGGGTCAATGGCGGTCTACGCCACGCACGACTTGATGCCGACGATGTTCGAGAATTTCGTGAGCTCCGCATTGGGTTTTCTGATCATCGGCGGCGCCGGACGCAAGCTGGCCGCATCGACGAAGAGCACCAACCCGGCCTTGCAGATGGGCGCGATCGCCGGCGGGATCAGCGAGTTGTTCCATAACGTGGTCGCGGCCCTCATCCTCACGTATCTGCCGGTGGGTCAGACCGCCTTCGACCGTCTCAGCCCGGCGGCGAAGCGCCAGGCCGCGGACACCGGCGCCCAGCTGATCAATCTCGGACTCGACCTGGCGGTCGTGATCGTGTTCGGCGCGATGATCGGCTGGTTGGGTGCCTGGACGCTGCTGACATTCCGGCCGCCCCGCGAACCGCAAGGTTAGGTCCGCGGACCGCGGGTAGAATAGTCCCGATCGCGCTAGACGGGGAGCCAGCGGTGCCCTGTACCCGCAATCCGCTTCAGCGGGGTCGAACTCCCCTTTGAGGGGTGCGCTGTCCGGAGCGTCGTTTCGTGCGACTGCGTTGATGGCCTGGTCCTGCGCGACCTGGTTCCGTGAACCCTGTCAGGTCCGGAAGGAAGCAGCAGTAAGCGGGGTGCCGGGGGCGCCGCAGCCCACCGGGCCTGAGTGGTCCGCGTTGCGTGCCCGGATGGTGTCACAACGAGAAGGGGTGCGCGGTCAACCCTGACCGATGAGTTTTCTCGCGGGTGGGGTCTAAAGAGCATGTCCACTTCACCACGCCTCATCGCCAGGAGCCTTGACATGCCCAACGAGACCAAGAATGACCGGAGATGGCTGGCCTTATTGATCCTGTGCGCCGGCTTCCTGATGATCGTTCTCGACATGACGATCGTGAACGTGGCGCTGCCGTCGATCAAGAACGACCTCGGCTTCACGCAGGCCAGCCTGGCCTGGGTCGTCAATGCCTACTTGATCGCCTATGCCGGTGTCTTACTGCTGGCCGGACGGCTCGGCGATCTGATTGGTCGCAAGCGGATCTTCCTCATCGGCCTTGTCGCGTTTACCGCCGCCTCGATCCTGTGCGGGCTGTCGGTGAGCCAGCCGATGCTGATTGCGGCCCGCTTCCTGCAGGGGATCGGCGGGGCGGTGAGCTCGGCCGTCATCCTCGGGATGGTCGTGACAATGTTCCCCGAACCCGGTGAGCGGGCCCGCGCGATCGGCATCTTCAGTTTCGTCGCCTCCGCCGGCGCCTCCATCGGGCTGCTGGCCGGTGGCATCATCACGCAGGCCGTCAGCTGGCACTGGATTTTCTTCGTTAACCTGCCCATTGGGATCGTCATCGCGCTGCTGGCCGCCCGGCTGCTCGAGTCCGATCGCGGCATCGGGCTCGGTCAGGGTGCCGACATCCTTGGCGCCTTCCTGGTCACGACGGGCTTGATGCTGGGCGTGTTCGCCATCGTGCAGTCGTCCGCGTATGGCCTGGTCTCGACGCATACCGTCGGGTTCGGCGGTGTCGCCGTGATCCTGCTGGCCGCCTTCGTCGTCCGGCAGGCGACAGCTCGCAACCCGCTCCTCCCGCTGCGACTGTTTGCCTCGCGAAACCTCTCGGCGTCCAACGTGATCCAGGCCATCGGCGGCGTGGCGATGTTCGGGTTCTTCTTCATGGGCTCGCTCGATATGCAGCGGGTGCTGGGCTACGGCCCCCTAGCGATCGGCCTGGCCTTCCTGCCGGTCTCGGTAGGGATGGGCGCGCTCTCGATCGGTGTCACCGCGCGGCTGATCATGCGATTCGGCGCCCGCACTGTGCTGCTGGCGGGGTTTGGTTTGATCAGCGTCGCCCTTGTCCTGGCTGCGCGCGGACCCGTGAGCGCCGACTACCTGAGGGATTTGTTTCCCGTGCTGGCACTGCTCGGAATCGGTGGCGGCCTGGCGTTTCCGTCGCTGGGAGTCATGGCGATGGCCGGGACGACGCGCAGCGATGCGGGGCTCGCCTCGGGCCTGCTGAACACCACCGGCCAGGTCGGCGGGGCGCTCGGCCTGGCCGCGCTCGCGGCGGTCTCGACGAGTCGGACCGGTGAACTGATCGCGCAGGGACAGAGTCCCGTTGCGGCCCTGAGCGGCGGCTATCACATCGCCTGGGCAATTGGCGCGGCACTTGCCATTGCCTCGGTCGTGATTGCGGCGACGATCTTGAAATCCGAGACCACGGTCACCAGCCATATGGCCATCGAGGACGAAGCCGAGGAGGCATGCGGCTGAGACCCCCACCCTGGGTTGACCACCGGTGGATGGGAGGTCTACCGTCATGGGTAGGCAGCCAAGCGGCGAGGTTCAGGAGGATGAGCGCCATGCCGGTCTATGAGTTCAATTGCTCGAAATGCGGGGAGCGATTCGAGGTGATGGGTAACTACGCCGAGCGTGAGAAAGAACACGCCTGTCCGAAATGTGGCAGTACCGAGGTGAAACAGGCGATCTCACTCTTTTCGGCGGCGCCGCCTCGTTCGTATTAGGCGGCGCGTCGCGATGCCGACCGGTGGAGGGCGACCTGGAACGCCGCCGCGGCCGTGTACGTAGGAATTCGATAAGGCGTCCAGCGATTGACCCGCTGCGGATTTAGCGTGGTAGTGAAGAGGAGATAGGGGCCTTTTCCGGCAGCCAGCTTCGCGAAGTCAGTCGACGCCATGAACCAGCTCCACGGATGCCACTCGGCGCGTCCGCGATCGTAATGCTGGACCAGGATGTAGTGACGAGGGTGCGGGAAGAACGTCGCG
>VBFX01000090.1:2778-8372 GCA_005889395.1 Chloroflexota bacterium | reverse complement strand
CATCCGTTCGCCTATTGCAAACACTTGTTCGGACAGGGGATTGACGCGAACGCCTGTTCGTGCTAGCGTCTCTCACGAACGCATGTTCGTGCAGGACGGCGCCCGACACGCCTACCCGCGACCCCAACGCCGCCGCGGCTGGGGCCGCATCCTGGTCCTCGCCGTCGCGCTCGTGCTCGCCACTGGCCGGCTGGCCTATGGCAGCGGGCCGCAGGCGAGCGACCGGGTGGTGGTCGCGCCGGGGGACACCGTCTGGAGCATCGCGGCCGCCCACTACCGGGGTGATCCCCGGCCACACGTGGAGGCGATCCTCCAGGCCAACCGGTTGCCGACGCCGCTGCTCACGCCGGGGCAGACGCTGCACCTGCCGCGCGAGTAGCGCGAGGAGCCGCCACTACCATGAGCACATCGCTGGTCAGTCTCGCGTCGCTGGTGCAGGCCTTTAATCCGGTGACGCCGCAGCTGCGCGTGGCCGCGATCATCGTCCGCCAGGCCCAGATCCTGCTGGTTGAGCATCGCAAGCGTGGCCAGCGCTACTGGGTCCTGCCCGGCGGCCGGCTGGAGGGCCACGAAACGCTCGACGCGGCGTTGCGCCGCGAGCTGAAGGAAGAGCTCGGCCTGGACGCCCGCGTGGGGCCGCTCGCCATTGTCTGTGAGAGCCTGGCGCCCGACCGCCACGTCGTCAACCTCATTTTTCAGGCAGAGATAGGGGAGGGGGCCGCGCCGGTGCTCGACCCTCGCGATCCTGTGCTCGCCGGCTGGCAGTGGGTGTCGGTGGACCAGCTCCCCCGGCTGGATTTCCGCCCACCCATTGCCGAAGCCGTGCAGGCCGCCATCGTCGAGAACTTTGCTGGCCCCGTCCGTGTGCTGGGGGATACATGGAAGCCCGAGTCCCGCTGAGCTCATCTCCAGCATCGGGTGCAACGTCGTAAAGTGAATATTCTGCGTACCAGTCAATTGGGGCGAGGGAGCGAGACAGGCGGCCGGCTATCTGGCAGCCCGACGTCCGCGACGGTGTTAAAGATGCGCCTGGATGACCTTGGCGAGCGTCGGCCCGACATCGGGCAGCGCCGAGGTGGCGAAGATGATCGTCACCAGCAGCACCATTAAGAAGGTCGCGATGCGCGTGCTGATCGCCCGCTCCATGTAGGCCGGGTCGTCAACCGTCTGGCCCGGCACCACCGCCTGGGCCAGCTGGCGCATGTCGCTGACCAACCCGTCGGTCTCGCTCGCCGCTCGAACCGTTTGCTTGATCACGGGGCTCCCCCTGTCGTGGAATTTACGACGCTAGCCGGCGCGGCGGCCGCGAACAAGACGCTCAGGCGCTCCGCAAGGCGCTGGAGCACCAGGACTTCGCTCGACGCGTAGGCGCGCGGCAGGCGACGCCCGATTTGCAGCGTGCCATCGACCTCGGCGCACCGCATGGGCGCGACCGCGATGTGGCGCAATCCGGCCGGCACGCCGAACAGATCTTCCGGACGGCGGCCGGCGAGCGGCTCGCGCAGGGCACGGCCTTCGAGTTGCGCCTCCGCGCTGCGCGTGCCGGCGAGCGGCAGCCAGCCCGGCGCGTGGTCCTGGAGCGGGTCGCCCTCGGGGACGACCAGCTGCAGGCGGTCGCCGTTGACCCATTCGAGGTGGAGGCTCTCGGAGCGCAACAGGTCCGCGAGCGCGGGCCGGATCGCCCCGAGCGCCGCCCGCTGGTCGGCGGCGTACGGCGCGGCGAGCCCGGCCAACCGGTTTGCTTGCTCCATCGCCTCGGTCTGCTGCCGTTCCTCGTCGAGCATCGCCAGCCGCAGCAAGGTGGCACCCATTTCATCGCCAACCGCACGGATCAATTCCCGGGTCGGCGGGTCGAGCTCGACCGCGTGGCCCGCGACGGTGATCAGGCCGTTGAGCCCATCCTCGCCGGCCGTTGGTTGGATGAGCGTGCACTCCCCGAAGCTGGTGCCCGGGAGCGGCCCCTGGATGAGCACCGCCTGACTGGGATCGGCGCCGAGGGTCGGGGTGAAGGTAAATCCCGGAAGTTCGCCGTCGCCGAGCCCGGCCCAGCGAACCGCGCGAAACTCGTCGCCCGCCGGGTCCTTGGCCCAGAAAGCCCAGGCGCAGCCGGGGGCGAGGGCCGGCGCCAGGTCGGCGAGCTCGGCGAAGAGGCCGTCCTCATCGCGCGCTCGCGCCAACCCGGAAGTGACCGCGGCCAGCGCGCCCTGCCGCGCGATCGTCGCCTTGGCCCCGTCGGCGGACGTCGTGAGGAAGACGACGAGCCACATTGTCATCAGGACCAAAAAGAGGTCCATCACGATCGCGAGCGGGGCGGCGTGACCCGCTGCCTCGAACGGCCACAAGAGCAACAGGCCGGCGGCGAGGATCCGCGGATCGCGGAAGCGGGCGGCCAGCCGCGCCGCCCCAAAGAAGAGCAGCACGTGCGCGTAGGACACATAAGGAGCCGAGAGCGCGCCAAGCGCCATGACGACGGCGAGGTCGGCTCCCCCAAGCAGCACCTGGCTCCCGGGGACCGGCCGCTGCATGCGCGTCAATTCGATGCAAACAAAGAGGTAGGCGACCGCCGCCAGCCCGGCGCTGTAGCGGACCGAGATCGGGATGGTGGGAACCGCGACCACCGCAGCCGCCACGCTGAAAACCGCCACCCAGAGCATCAGGCTGAAAACCGCGTCGCTGCGCACCAGTCCGGGCAAGGCGGTGTGCCAGATCTTCAGCTCGCGTGTGAGGGCGACCCCGGTCCAACCGACGGTGTCACGCAAGCTGGGCAGGGACCGGCGCCCTGCGGAAGCCACCGGGTGCACGGCGGGAAGCGAGGCTTGCCGCGCCTTGAGGCGCGCCAGATCGAGTTCGCTCAGGGGAGCCGTTTCCACCAGCCCCCAGTCTGTGGCGGAAAGGCTGCGGTCGCGTCGAAGAGCTGGCGACAACCTGTGGCGAGCGAGCGGCGAAACCTTACAAATGGTGTAACGACCGCCAGAATGAAGCCAGGGTTACCCGGCTTGCTCTTAAGCTAATCGGGATGGCCCTCTCCCCTCCTCGTCGCAGCTGGGCCTCGATCCCCCTCCGATCGCGGGTCACCGGGGTGGACGCCAACACCTTACGGCGCTGGCTGGCCGACCTGCCGCCCCCCGTGGGCTACGGCATCAGCGCCCGACCGCTGCGCTACCGACAGGCGCCCCACCTGGCGGCCTTTTGTTGGTATGAGGATCGGCTGATCGAGCTGCAAGTACCCGAGCCGTTTCGCGCCTGGGACGAGAAGGTGTACTACCGGGCTCGCCGCAAGCCAGGGCGCCGCCTCGCTTTCCAGTGGTTCGGCCGGACCATCCGTTTCCGGACGCGTCGTGAGGTGCTGCGATTTCTCTACTGCCACGAGTTCTATCACTGGTATCTGCGGGAAGTCCGCGGTGGAAAAGGCGCCGCCGAGACCGCGTGCGACCGCTTTGCCCTAACCTACTTTCGGGCCCGCAATCGCGGCATCGACTGGAGCAGCGTGCTGCCCGGCTACCCGATGGGCGCCCGCCGGCCCCTGAAGCCGGCGGCCTGATTAAGGTGGATCAGGCCTGACTATCGCCACGCTGAAGCGACCCTCGGCTTTGCTCCCATTGGCGATGTCGGTCGCCGCGCTTGCCCTGGTCCTCGGTCACATCGCGATGTTCGGCACGGCGCGCCAGGCCGATGAGGGGACGGCGGCCCATCTCTGGCAGCTGCTGATGGCGGCGCAGATCCCGGCCATCGCGTTCTTCGCCACCAGGTGGTTGCCACGAACGCCAGGACCGGCGCTGCTGGTCCTCGCCCTGCAGGTCATCGCCGGCCTGGCGGCGGCGGCTCCGGTCTTCCTCCTCAATTTCTAGGACTGCACCAGCCCGATGAGGTTGTTATCGGCGTCAGAGCGTCTTGAAGGTCGCCAGGAGCGTGTCGTAGGCCGGATGCTTCGCGTCCGTGGTCCTCGTGATGCCTTCGAAAATGTAGAGCTTCGATCCGAAGAACACGATCCGTTCGTGCACGACGGCGCCCTGCGCCTGGAGCACGGCGTCCTCGGCGGGTTGCCCGAGGAACGTCGTATTGCCTTTCGACAGCACGGTTCCGTTGGTGTTGGAGGCGGATCCCGCGATACCGGCGTCGAGTCGACTCTGGATCTCGCTTCGCTGAGGGGCGAGCGGCAGTGGCTCATAACCCACAATGACCTGCTCGTCGTTGGTCGTCGCGGTATACAGTGTCAGGTCGGCGTTGATACCGGGCTGGTTGACCTTTTGGGTTTGCTTGGCCGGGGTGGCTGGGAAAACGGCACTGAATCCCGACTCGGTGGCCACGTATGGGGTCGCCGTTGGAGTCGGCGTGCTGGCCCCGGATTGACCCCCGCACGCCGCGAGCACGACACCCAGCGACGCGACCACCAACCGTGTCAACATGCCCTCCGCCTCCCTTGCGGCTAACCGTATCGACTCCGCCACCGCTTGTCAACAATGGAAGCCGCCTTCGTACGCAAGTCCGCGCAATCACGTTATACTAATCCGCGTAATGCCGGCACGCGTAAAAGCGGCGGCCTCGGCCACCAACCCGTTCCGCTTCGGTCGGATCGTCTCCGGCGACGCCTTCACCGACCGCGAAGCCGACCTGCGGGCGCTCGAGCGCGAACTCCGTGGCGGGCAGAACATCCTGATCGAGGCGCCCCGTCGCTTCGGCAAGACCTCACTCATCCTCGAGGTGAAGCGCCATTTGGAGGCGGCCGGCATCCCGGTCGCCTACCTCGATTGCATGCTGGTTCCCTCTCGAGCCCGGCTTGCGGACCGGCTGGCCTCCGCCTACCTGGATGCCTTCAAGAATCCGGCGCAGCGTGCCGAGGATTGGGTTGTCCAGCACCTGAAGGCGTTTCGGGTTCGACCCACGCTGACGCTCGACAGCGAAGGCCACGCGTCGCTCTCATTCGAGGCCGCCAGCGCCGGCACGCCCAACCTCGATGCCCTGCTCGAGCAGATTTTTCAAGAGCCCGAGGTGATCGCGCGCGAGGGCAAGAAGAAACGGGTCGTCGTCATCCTCGACGAGTTCCAGGACCTGATGGAACTCGGTGTCACTCTCTTGCGGCAGCTGCGCGCCGTGATCCAGCACCAGCAACACGTGTCGTACGCCTTCCTCGGGTCGCGCCAGGCCTTGCTCCGCCGAGCCGTGCACGAACGCAACGCCCCGCTGCTGAAGATGGCCCGCCCTTACCCGCTCGGCGCGCTGCCGCGCGAGGAATTCGCCAACTTCCTGATGGGGCGCTTTCGGGCCAGCGGCCGGCCGCTGCCGAAAGACGCCATCTATGCGCTGATCGACTTCACCGGCGCACATCCCAACGACACCCAGGAGGCGGCGCACTTTCTCTGGGAAGTGGCCCTCCTCCCCCTCTCCACCACGGAGCTGGTGTCGACCGCCATCTCTCGGGTCCTCGACGCGGAGGCGGCGCAGATGACGGTCCTCTGGCACGACTCGGCCCCGGCCCAGCGCAACCTTCTAGTGGCGTTGGTCGAGTGGGGCGGGCGCAACATCTACCGGGAGGAGTACCGCCGGCGCGCCAATCTCGGGCCGGCGACCACCGTGCAGCGGGCCATCCAGACCCT